>JAEDGE010000167.1 GCA_016297675.1 Oscillospiraceae bacterium | reverse complement strand
TGCTCAAGCGGCACTATGCAGGTACATTCCCAGACTCTGCTTCTAAGATTGCTGCTGATGTAGATCAAAGTGGGGAAGTGGATGCAACGGATGTGAAATTGCTGCAAGATTTCCTGCTTGCACGCATTACTGAATTTCCTGTGGCAGAAAAGAAAGTAGATGTGGTTGCAATGGAAAAACTATTTTCAGATATCACATTGACTACCAGTTATAAAGCAGATGGGGAGAACAATCCGCTTTATACACAGCGATTTGGTGCAGATCCAGGCGTGATGGAGTACAACGGAAGAGTATATGTATATACAACAAACGATGTCATTGAATATGACAGCAGTGGAAATGTGACAGAAAACACCTATGCACAGGTCAATAAAATCAATTGCATTTCTTCGGACGATATGGTGAATTGGACAGACCATGGTGCGATTCCGGTTGCAGGAACAGATGGGATTGCAAAATGGGCGACTTGTTCTTGGGCACCTTGTGCAGCACATAAGACCATCAATGGAAAGGAAAAGTTTTTCCTTTATTTCTGTAATGGTGGCAATGGGGTAAGCGTTCTGACCGCAGATAGCCCGACTGGACCTTGGTCGGATCCGCTTGGCAAGGCATTGATTACAAGAGAGGTAGCGAATTGCAGTGATATTACCTGGTTGTTTGACCCAGCTGTTTTCGTAGATGATGACGGAACAGGTTATCTCTGTTTTGGCGGCGGTGTTCCAGATGGAAAAACCGCCATGCCGGGCACTTCAAGAGTGGTGCAGTTAGGAGAAGATATGATTAGTCTTGCCGGAACGCCGGTTACCATTGACGCTCCTTATTTATTTGAAGATTCTGGTATCAATAAAATTGGAGATACCTACTATTATACCTATTGTTCTAACTGGAATACAACAGGCAATGCATACGGTATGACCAGCGGTGCGATTGAATATATGACTGCCAGCAGTCCGCTTGGACCGTATACTTATGGTGGGGAACTTTTCAAAAATCAAGGGAATTTCTTTGGTTATTACGGAAACAATCATCATTCTATTTGTGAGTGGAATGGGGAACTTTATCTGTTCTATCACAATCGTTCTGTAGAGGGTGCAATGGGCATTACCGGAAACTATAGAAGTCCACAGGTAGATAAAATCACCATGAATGGTACAAAAATGAATGCTGTAACCGGTACCATGACAGGCATTGCACAGCAGAAACAAGTAAATCCTTATCAGAAGGTGCAAGCAGAAACCATGTCCAATCAAGCTGGCATTCAGGTCAGTGGTTTGGGGGATACCGTTGTGACGGAAATTGACAAGGGGGACTGGATAAAAATCAGCGGTGTTGATTTCTCGAAGGGAATTTCTCAGTTTACCGTTTGTGCGTCTTCTCAATCCGGCAGTGTGATAAAAATTTGTACGGGCAGCCCGAATGGGGATGCCATTGGATATGTAGAGATTCCGGCAGGTAGTTCGTTAAAAGAAATAACGGCTGCTTTAGTAGAGAATGTACAAGGGGTACAGGATCTGTATTTTGTATTCAGTGGGCAGGCTGAAGTGGATTATTGGTTTACAGCATGAATTTATTCTTGAGGAACGTTTTTTGGTAATCTGATTGAAAAATGGTAGAAAGGCAACGCCTTGCAGGTAAGAAATCTGCAAGGCGTTGCCTGTATTATTACACATCATGCAAATTAAGTTTCCAGAATTCTGATAAAGTGATTTGCTTCACGAAGAACATGATCCGCAAGCAAAGGCAGAATCAGAGAACGAATTTTACAGTTTTCGATCCCCTCAACACCTGCCACCTTAAAATCTCTGAATTTTTTTGTTTCTTTCAAAGAATCAGCAGATAGTGTTTTACATTGGGCATTATGACATTGTTGCAGTAAAGCGGCATAATTCTGGGCGAATCCATCAGCAGAATGCAGCAGCTCTGTTTCTGTAGGATCTAATAGCCCTCGTATAAAAAGAGCATGTTCCATCATAATTTGATTCCAAAAACATTCTGTTTCTTTCATGGATTCCATGCAAATTTTCCCGTTCTCTTCCAGCATCATGACATATTTTCTATACAGCTTTGCTTCTCTGATGATATGTTCAATCAGAAGCGGATAGTTCATCGTAAACATTTGACAGCAGCAAACTTTTGCAAGTACTTCTTCTTTTAGTGCAATCAATCCATCTAACAGACGGAGTGCAGTGCAGTTCAAATCTTTTACCAGATGAAATTGGCTTTTCATTTCACAGCAGCTGCAGCTGTTCAACTGCAATTCTCTTTGGGTGATGTTGCTGTTAATTGAAATGCCTGTAAATTTCTCTGTCTGGCGTTCTGCAGCAAACGTAAATTCTGTTACAATTTCTCCTGCATGCAGGACATTCTCGCAGATTCTTCCATTGCTGAGTGTCACCGCACGCCCCAGCAGTTTTTCAAATTCCTGCTTGTAAAATTCTGCTCTTGCAGAAAAAGTGGAACAAGCCGGCGTAAATCCTGCCTTTAAGAACAATGAATGTTCTTTCATAATGCGGCTGAAAAACAGATGAAGTGCCAAAGATTCTGAAATATAATTTTCGGTATGCATAGTTTCCTCCATAAATATCATGCATTTGGTTCGTGATCAAGGGCTTCCAGCTGTAACAGCTGGAAGCCACCGATTTTCCTCAATCCTATTTTTCAAACCATTTTCTTTCCCACCAATTGCCGATAGAACGGCAAGCACATTTGCAGCAGTAGCCAATTCCTTTTTTCATTACCCGGAATATGCCCCACATTCCCGATTCTACATCCCATTTTAAGGAGCCAGAACGATACAGGTAATCGCCAGGGTATTCTGATGCTCCGTTTTCCAATTCTATATTATAAACACCGCCAACGCTGACTGCACCCTGTACAGAAATTCTTCTGGAAAATGGATCGTCTGGCTGTGCAAGCCAATTATGCCCATGCAGCACAAAGCTGATATTTCTTGGCTTATCCGCTGGCATCAGATATCGAATGATGACACGTTCCCCTGTATAGGATTCTAAAATCGGGGTTGCTGGATCTCCATGTGTTTTTGAGCTGAATACTTTACTGATGATGGGAACTCGTTTGAGTCGGTTGAAAAATCGTTCAGAACGATAATTAAATCCTTTTTCTCCTGTGTCTTCATGATCCACGCCACCGTGTCCGTTCTCTTCGCCTTGTTCTGCTGTTTTAATCACATTTCCGTCTTTATCCAGCAATCGAATACCATTGTGGGCAAACAGTACAAATTCACGGAATGTTTTTACCCCTGGGGCAGTAATGACAGCCTGTTCGTGGAAATTCTCTTTTCGACAAAAGAAATTGCTGTAGTATTGTGCTGCCGGCGGTTCTACAATGATTGCACCAAATAAACCATGATATCGATGGTTGCGTAAGTCTCCAAATGAACTGAGCATGCAGGTTCCATATTCCTTGTCAGCATGCCATAAATATCGGATGCATTCGCCGGGAGCAGCAGTTTGTTCTGGTTTGTTAAAGCCGACATTGACACCTGCCGAACATACAGGACAGTGCTTCAGGAACTGCGGACTGAGAGAGACTCTGTCTGACGGTTTATGCCGCATATCCAGTGGAACAGACGGATAGTCATGATACTGCACTGGTTTATCAAATAAATTGTACAGTGTAATTTCTACCCAGTCTCCTGCATTGACACGCAAAATCAAAGGGATGGGCTTTTTCTTTCCGCATTTCACATCTTCTGCCCGTTCAAGAGGAACAAACAGCATGCCTTCTGGGTCATGGTCTCCATAGCGGTTATACGCAATGTCAGTTTGAATGGCAGCAATTTCAAATTTGCGTATTTTTGCTCCTGCTGGCGGACAAGTTGGAAATGGTATCGGTTTCTTATGATTGCAAAGCGGAAGGAGGTGTTTCTGACGGCATCTGTGTGCCCGAATA
>JAEDGE010000166.1 GCA_016297675.1 Oscillospiraceae bacterium | reverse complement strand
AGATATTGAAAAATTTGCTGGAAAATAGTAGAATTATAATCGGCTGAAATTTGTTTTCACATATATTTTTAATAGAAAATGGAGGGCTGAAGTATGAGCAATACAGCACAAAGCGCAGCAGGTACAAGAATTGCTTCTTTACTTGATGCAAACAGTTTTGTTGAAATCGGTGGACAGATTACTGCAAGAAGTACAGATTTCAACTTATCTGCAAAAGAAACACCTGCTGATGGAGTAATCACAGGATATGGTGTGATTGACGGCAACCTGGTTTATGTTTACAGCCAGGATGCATCCGTTATGAACGGAACCATCGGTGAGATGCATGCAAAAAAGATTGCAAGACTGTATGATTTTGCAATGAAAACAGGAGCACCGGTGATCGGTCTGGTAGACTGTGCGGGACTTCGTCTGCAGGAAGCAACAGATGCACTGAATGGCTTTGGTGAAATCTATATGCAGCAGACAAAAGCAAGCGGTGTGATTCCACAGATTACTGGTATCTTTGGAACATGCGGCGGCGGAATGGCATTGATTCCGGCACTGACAGATTTTACTCTGATGGAAGACAAGAAAGGAAAATTATTTGTAAATTCTCCTAACGCACTGGCAGGAAATGAGATTTCCAAATGCGATACTTCCACAGCTGAATATCAGGGTAAAGAAGCAGGACTGGTTGATTACAGAGGAACAGAAGAAGATGTGCTGGCTCAGATTCGCACACTGGTTACTCTTCTTCCGGCTAACAACGAAGATGATATGTCTTATGAGGAATGTACAGATGACCTGAACAGAGTCTGCAAAGATCTGGCAAACTGTGCAGGTGATACCTCTATTGCTCTGTCTCAGATCAGTGATAATCATGTATTTTTCGAAGTGAAAGCAGATTATGCAAAAGACATGGTATGCGGATTCATTAAACTGAACGGCACTACTGTAGGCGCAGTTGCCAACAGAAGCGAGATCTATGATGCAGAAGGCAAACTTGCAGAAAGCATGGATACAGTTCTGTCTGCAAGAGGTGCTAACAAAGCAGCTGATTTTGTTCAGTTCTGTGACGCATTTAACATTCCGGTACTGACTCTGACAAATGTTACCGGATTTAAAGCAACCAAGTGTTCCGAAGCCAATATGGCAAAAGCAGTGGCAAAACTTACTTACGCATTTGCCAATGCGACCGTTCCTAAAGTAAATGTAATCGTTGGAAAAGCTTATGGAAGTGCTTATCTGGCAATGAACAGCAAATCCATCGGTGCTGATATGGTTTATGCATGGCCGACAGCAGAAGTAGGAATGATGGATGCAAAACTGGCAGCAAAGATTATGTATGCAGATTCTGACGTTGCTACCATCAATGAAAAAGCAGCTGAATATGCAACTCTGCAGTCCAGTGTACTGTCCGCAGCAAGAAGAGGTTATGTAGATACGATTATCGAAGCTGAGGATACAAGAAAATATGTGATCGGTGCGTTTGAGATGCTTTACACAAAGAGAGAAGAACGTCCGTCCAAAAAACATGGAACAGTTTAATGAGGTGAGCATATGAAGCAGACATGGAAAAAAATAGCAGGTCTGATGATGGCAGTTATCTGTATGTTTGCATTCTCTGCATGCGGAAAAGAAGAGGAAACTGGTTTTCAGAGAATTACAGATGAGATGGCTAACAACTGTATAGCTGTTTCTCAGAGCGCAGTAGAATCTCTTGCCAGCTTTGATGATGCAACGCTTGAGGCTTATAAGACAAACAGAGATGACTTCACCAGACTGGCTGTAACTGAATGGGATGAGCAGACAGCGGAACTGGGCGCCTTCCAGAGTATGGGAGAGGCTGTAGCCGATGTGAACCGTGAAGAAGGACAGGTTACTGTGAAAATCCCTGCAGTATTTGAGAATAATAACGGTGAAATCGAAGTAGTATTCAATTACAACAAAGATTATGACCAGATGATTCCGGCATATCTGCTGGTTTCTGAAGAAGAAACCTTTGCAGGCAATATGAAAGGTGCAGGAATCAACACCGTTATGGGTGTTGGAACCGTATTCGTGGTACTGTTTTTCCTGATTTTCGTAATTTCACTGTTTAAGTACGTAAATCTGATCGGTGCCAAAAAAGATGAGAAACCTGCAGCAGCTCCGAAAGCAGCACCTGCAGCACCGGCTCCGAAGGCAGCACCTGTTGTAGAAGAGAATCTGGTTGATGATCTGGAACTGGTAGCAGTTATTTCCGCAGCAATCGCTGCATCAGAGAACACATCCACAGACAGCTTTGTGGTACGTTCCATCAAAAAAGTAAATAGAAGCAAATGGCAGAGAGCCTAACCATAAGGAGGAATTACACATGAAAACTTATACAATTACTGTTAATGGCAATGTATACAATGTAACTGTTGAAGAAGGACAGACAAGCGGCGCACCTGCAGCAGCAGCTCCGAAGGCAGCACCTGCAGCTCCGGCACCAAAGGCAGCAGCTCCGAAAGCAGCAGCAGGCGCAGTAGCTGTAACAGCTTCTGTACCAGGTAAAGTATTTAAAGTTGAAGCAAGCGTTGGACAGGCAGTAAAAGCCGGTGATCCGATCATTATCCTGGAAGCTATGAAGATGGAAATCCCGGTTGTTGCTCCTCAGGATGGTACCGTTGCAAGCATTGATGTAGCTGTTGGTGATGCAGTAGAATCCGGAGATTCTCTGGCATCTCTGAACTAAGACAGAATTTGCAGACAATGTAAATTCCCAAACAGCGAGATGAACGATGCTGAATTAATCAACGGGAGGTAATAACATGAGTATAATGAATACATTGTCAAACTTATGGGATCAGACAGCTTTCATGAATCTGGAGTGGGGTAACTACGTGATGATTCTGGTAGCTCTCGTGTTCCTGTATCTGGCAATCAGACACGGATTTGAGCCATTGCTTCTGGTACCGATTGCATTTGGTATGCTTCTGGTAAACATTTATCCGGATATCATGGCTGAACCATACGTAGATGCGATGGGCATTGAGCATGCCGGAGGTCTTCTGCATTACTTCTTCATTCTGGATGAGTGGAGTATTCTTCCGTCCCTGATCTTCATGGGCGTAGGTGCGATGACAGACTTCGGTCCTCTTATTGCAAATCCTAAGAGCTTTATTCTGGGTGCTGCAGCTCAGCTGGGTATCTACAGTGCATATTTTATGGCAA
Organism: Oscillospiraceae bacterium; assembly: GCA_016297675.1. GTDB lineage: Bacteria > Bacillota > Clostridia > Oscillospirales > Ruminococcaceae > Ruminococcus_C. The sequence goes on along the minus strand of JAEDGE010000166.1, from coordinate 733 downwards.
TTCTGCTGGGATTCAACGGAAAAGCAGCAGCAGCTATTTCCATCATCGGTGGTGCTGATGGACCGACTTCCATCTTCCTTGCCGGTAAATTGGGACAGACAGAACTGATGGGACCGATTGCGGTGGCAGCATATTCTTATATGTCACTGGTTCCTATCATCCAGCCACCGATCATGAAACTGCTGACAACAGAAAAAGAAAGAAAAATCAAGATGGAACAGCTTCGTCCTGTTTCCAAACTGGAAAAAATCTTATTCCCGATCGTTATCACAATCGTGGTATGTATGATTCTTCCTACCACAGCTCCGCTGGTTGGTATGCTGATGCTGGGTAACCTGTTCAGAGAATCCGGCGTTGTAAAACAGCTGACAGAGACCGCTTCCAACGCACTGATGTACATCGTAGTTATCCTGCTGGGTACTTCCGTAGGTGCATCTACCAGTGCAGAAGCATTCCTGAATGTAGACACTCTGAAAATCGTTGCCCTGGGTCTGATCGCATTTGCTGTTGGTACCGCTGGTGGTGTTCTGTTCGGAAAAGTTATGTGTAAAATGTCCGGCGGCAAGATTAATCCTCTGATTGGTTCCGCTGGTGTATCTGCCGTTCCTATGGCAGCCCGTGTATCCCAGAAGGTTGGTGCAGAAGCAGATCCTACAAACTTCCTGCTGATGCATGCGATGGGACCGAACGTTGCCGGTGTTATCGGTTCTGCTGTTGCAGCCGGTACTTTCAT
>JAEDGE010000020.1 GCA_016297675.1 Oscillospiraceae bacterium | reverse complement strand
TTGCAAGTACTAATCGGTCGATTGCTTTTCCTTTTCTGATTGGTCTTTGTTCTCTAAAATGAAGTTTTGTTTTTCTTTCTTTTTTCTGATTTCAATCTCCTAATTGTTAAAAAAATAAGAAAAATGCGTTTTACCCCTTGACAAGCGATTCCCAATATGCTATAATTTATTATAGCACATGCACCATTAGCTCAGTTGGTAGAGCAACTGACTCTTAATCAGTGGGTCCTGGGTTCGAGTCCCCGATGGTGCACCAAAGTGGGCCCGTTGGTCAAGCGGTTAAGACTCCGCCCTCTCACGGCGGCAACACCAGTTCGATTCTGGTACGGGTCACCATTTTTCTTATTACAATCGGTGTCGATAGCAGAGAGGTCCCACCCGTTCCCATTCCGAACACGGAAGTTAAGCTCTCTTACGCCTAAGATACTTGGTCGGCGACGACCTGGGAAAATCGGAAGATGCCGGTACATAGCGGAGTGAAAACTCCGCAGAAATTCCTCAATAGCTCAGTCGGTAGAGCATGCGGCTGTTAACCGCAGGGTCGTTGGTTCGAGTCCAACTTGGGGAGCCAGATGAAAGCCTGAACTACTAAAGTTCAGGCTTTTCTTTTTATACAAATAGGATGGATGAAAAAAGAACATGATAGATTTTCTAAGATGGGAAGGAATAGTATGCAATATCATTCGGTTATCGGCATCCTTGCACATGTAGATGCCGGGAAAACGACCCTTTCAGAATCCCTTCTTTTTCAATCCGGTGTGATTCGCAAACAAGGCAGAGTCGATCACAAGGATGCCTTTCTGGATACCGATCCGCTGGAGCGGGAGCGGGGCATTACCATTTTTTCTAAGCAGGCAATTTTACCACTGCCACAGGTTACGATTACGCTTTTGGATACACCGGGACATATTGATTTTTCTGCGGAGACAGAACGCACGCTGCAAGTACTGGATGCCGCCATTTTGGTTATCAGCGGTTCAGATGGTGTGCAGAGCCATACGGAAACACTCTGGCAGCTGCTCGAACGGTATCGGGTACCAGTATTTTTATTTCTCAATAAAATGGATTTAGCAGAAGACTCTGAAGATAATCTATTGGCACAGCTACAGGAGAAACTTTCTCCGCATTGTCTTTCCTTCTCTCAGATGGATGACAAATTCTATGAAGCGGCGGCTCTTTGCAGCGAAACTGCCTTACAGCAGTATTTGGATAGCGGTTCTATTTCCAAGGAAACACTTCGTACTGCCATTGCAAAACGAGAACTGTTTCCCTGTTGTTTTGGTTCTGCTTTAAAACAGCAGGGCGTAGAGAGGTTTCTTTCCTTGTTGGAACAGTACACGCCCATTCTGCCGGAGAATACGGCATTTGGTGCAAAAGTTTATAAGATTACGGAAGATGGCTCCGGCAGCCGCCTGACACATATGAAAATAACCGGCGGTTCTCTGCATGTGCGGGAGAAACTGCCGAGCGGTGAAAAAGTCACACAAATTCGGCTATATCATGGTACAAAATTTCAAACGGTGGAAACCGCAGAAACCGGTATGGTCTGTGCTGTCACCGGTCTGACCAAAACCTATGCTGGAGAAGGACTGGGAAAAGAACATGATACCGCACATCCGGTGCTTTCTCCCGTGCTATCTTATCGGGTCAATGTGCCGGATAATCTGGATGTGCATAAAGTGTTGGAAAATTTGAAAAAGTTGGAACAGGAAGATCCACAGCTGCAAGTCCGTTGGAAGGAACCGTTACAGGAGATTTCTGTCCGTTTGATGGGCGAGATGCAGCTTGCCGTTCTGCAGCGGCTGATGTTGGAACGTTTTTCGATGCCGGTTTCATTTGACAGCGGTAGCATTGCTTATCGGGAAACTATTCGAGAGCCGGTCGAGGGCGTTGGACATTACGAACCATTGCGACATTATGCAGAGGTGCATTTGCTGTTAGAACCGCTGCCGATTGGAAGTGGCTTGCAGTTTGCTACAACTTGTAAGGAAGATAGCCTGGATCGAAACTGGCAGCGGTTGGTGCTGACGCATTTGCAGGAGAAGACACATTGCGGTGTCTTGACCAATTCGCCGATTACGGACATGAAAATTACGCTTGTTGCTGGACGAGCACACGTCAAACACACAGAGGGCGGAGATTTCCGGCAAGCAACCTATCGGGCATTGCGGCAGGGGTTGCTTGCCGCAGAAAGTATTCTGCTGGAACCGTGGTACACATTCCGGCTGACACTTCCAACAGAACAGGTTGGCAGAGCGATTGCAGATTTACAGCATATGTCTGCCACGTTTTCTGCACCGCAGGCGGCAACCCCCACTATGCAGGTTTTGCAGGGCACAGCTCCAGTATCAGAGATGCGAACCTATCAGACGGATGTGACAGCTTATACCAAAGGAAAAGGAAAGCTATTCTGTCAGGTGAAGGGATACTATCCCTGCCATAATACGGAAACCATATTGGAACAAATCGGGTATGATGCGGAGAAAGATCCGGAAAATTCCGGCGATTCTATTTTCTGTTCTCATGGAGCTGGTGTACTGGTCAAATGGAACGAGGTGCCTGCGAAAATGCATGTGCCCTATGCAACAGCAAAGAAACCGGAACAAGAAGAGAAAGCGGTGCAGCTGGCACAGCAAGCCTCTGCTTACCGCAGCCGATTAGAGGAAGACAAGGAACTATTAACATGGTTTGAGCGTACCTATGGGAAAATCAAACGAGATCCCCGACAGGCGTTGCAGACTGAACGAGAGTTGGTCGAACAGAGACCGCAGAAACCCTTGCAGCCGCTGAAAACAGGAGAAAGTTATCTGTTAGTGGACGGCTATAATGTCATTCATGCATGGGATTCACTGAAACAGTATTTGCCCGACCATTTGGACTTGGCAAGAAAGCAGCTAAGCGACTGGCTCTGTAATTATCAAGGCTTTCGGCAGTGTCATGTGATATTGGTATTTGATGCCTATCAGGTGAAAGGCGGACGGGAACATGTAGAGCAGTATCACAATATTCATATTGTCTATACGAAAGAGGCAGAAACGGCAGATGCCTATATTGAACGCACGACTTATGAACTGGCAAAAGAACGGCGGGTGCGGGTTGTGACATCGGACGGTCTGGAGCAGCGGATTATTTTGGGAAATGGAGCTTGTCGGGTATCCGCAGCGGAATTTGAAAAAGAGATGGCAGAGATTGAATTGGCAATGAAAGCATTTTTGCAGAGCGGTAAGCTGTCAGGGAATCATATCACGATGAAACAAGAGCGGTAGAAAGAGGAAATATCGTTTTTCTCTGATGTAATTTTTGATAGAAAGAAATACAATCTATTTTAATTTGAGTTTTATGACGGTTCGGAAAAAGTTTCCCTAAGAAATCTAAAAATGCATTTTCATCAAACGCACGTTGTATTATCAAAAAAAGCACGGATGTGTACAGGAATTGACACATCCGTGCTTTTTCTGTTTTTTCAGGGTTAAATACAAAAAACACCGCCATGTTCTGGTGCTTGATCCAGAACGTCTTGTAATGTAATGTTGTTTAAATAGTTGTTGATAACACGATACAGCCCTTTCCAGACAGGGAGTGTGATACAACTGTCCGCTCGATCACAGTTGACGGTTTCTCCTTGTAGACAGGAAACAGGAGACAAATCGCCTTCTGTCAGCTGTAGAATCTCGCCGATTGTATATTCTTTTGGTGCTTTTGCAAGACGATAGCCGCCTTGATAGCCACGGTTAGTACGCAACATGCCAGTACGGTTTAGCAATGGAACAATCTGCTCCAGATACTTTTTGGAGATGCCTTGCCGTGCAGCAACTTCTTTTAGGGAAATATACCCCTCATCCTGATGGGTTGCCAAATCCAGCATCATACGCAGTGCATAACGACCTTTTGTAGAAATTTTCAAGGTTTCTTTCTCCTTTCTGTCTTTCGACAAAGTGTGTTTTTCTTTTATTATACCATCAAACCTATCAGATTGCAAGGATAAAATGCAGTGAAATTTGCAAATTTCAACGGAAACGGGCAGCGTGATCAGACAGAAAGTGGAAAAAGAAAGCGTTTCAAAGGGGTATGTTTCGTGTGCAGAACAGGTTGATTGAAAAATAAATATATAAAAGAGAAAGATAAAATTTGTTTGATATCTTGCACAATTTTTATAAATGCTATTTGTAGGAAATTACAAAATTTATGGATTTTTTGTAAATCCGTTTTTCAACTTGTACGTTTGCGTACAAGTTTTGCCCCAAAACCCCCATATAGTGAAAGGACTTTTTTCCTGCACCGGAAAAAGTGCCTTTCCAAAGCAAACGAAAGGAGCAATGAAAAATGGCAAAAAGAACAATTCGACCGCAGGAACGCTGCTTCTGTATCTGGTATGCAATGCTTTGTAATGTACAGGAAGCAGCCCTGCATGCCGGCTATTCGCAGGAGGAGGCGTTGGAACGTGGTGTTCTGCTGTTACAGCGTGACGACTGTCGGGAGTTGATCCATTGTGTGCTGGAAACCCTTTCTCTCCGCAGTTCGGCAGCACAGGTAATGGCAGGACTGGAACGGCTGGCGTTTGGTTCCTGCAATGATGCCGTTCGGCTGGTATTTGCCGCAGACAGTCTGTCAGCAGAGGAACTGGCAAAGCTGGACTTGTTCGGGGTCAGTGAAGTCAAACGGGACAAAAACGGTGGTGTGGAAGTGAAATTCTGTGACCGCCAGAAAGCAATGGAACAGATCCTTTCCTATTCTAACCGTACAGAAAGCCAGTCACAGGCAGATGCACTGCTGGCAGCTTTGACGGGAGCGAATGCCCATGCAGCAGAGTCCATTTAAGCCGTTTTCGCCGAAACAGCAGCTCGCCATGCGTTGGTGGACAATGCCGCAGTATCAGGATCGGGATGCCATTATTTGTGACGGAGCTGTCCGGAGTGGAAAAACGGTCTGTATGTCCTTGGGGTTTGTCTGCTGGGCAACGACTTGTTTTCAGGGAACGGCATTTGCCCTCTGTGGAAAAACCATCACCGCTCTGCGGCGGAATGTGGTGACGCCATTGCTGCAAACCCTGAAAACACTGGGATTCTCCTGTACGGAAAAGAGCAGTCGCAATTATGTGGAGATTGCCCTTGGCGGCCGCAGCAATCGGTTTTATTTGTTTGGCGGACGGGATGAGAGCAGTGCGGCTCTCATTCAGGGCATTACACTGGGCGGTGTCTTTCTGGATGAGGTTGCTCTGATGCCGAGAACATTTGTGGAGCAGGCATTGGCACGGTGCAGTCTGGCACAGGCAAAGTTCTGGTTTAACTGCAATCCGGATCATCCCTATCACTGGTTTTATCGGGAGTGGATTCAGAAAGCAAAGGAAAAGCACGCTTTGTATCTGCATTTTACCATGGCAGACAACCCCGGTTTGAGCAAGCGAGTACGCCAGCGGTATGAACGGCTTTACAGCGGCATTTTTTACGAACGGTTTGTACTGGGCAAGTGGACGGTTTCCAGCGGGGTGGTCTATCCGATGTTTTCCAAGGAACGGCATGTGGTGCAGCATGTGCCGCCGTGTGAGAAGTTTTATATTTCGTGTGACTATGGAACGGTCAACCCCTCTTCTTTCGGCTTGTGGGGATATTGCAGCGAGGAGGATACTTGGTATCGCTTGCAGGAATATTACTATGATGCCCGAAAGGAAGGCTGTTCCCGCACGGATGAAGCCCATTATGCGGCATTGGAAGCCCTCGCCGGAGAGCGGCAGATTGAAGCTGTTGTGATAGACCCGTCCGCTGCCAGTATGATTGCCTGTATCGCCCAACATGGTCGATTTCGTGTGATTCGGGCAGATAATGATGTTTTGGCTGGAATTCAGCGAGTGAGCATGGCTTTGCAGCAGGAACAGCTGCGGTTTGCATCTGTCTGCAAGGATACCATACGGGAATTCGGGATGTATTGCTGGGAGGAGGCACGGCATGGCGATGCACCCAAAAAGGAATTTGACCATGCGATGGATGATGTGCGGTATTTTGTGTCTACGGTTTTGCAGCGGCAGAAACCGGATGACTTTTTTACCGCCGCTCTGAAACGTTAACACATAGAAAGGAGGCGTATCTTTATGTCGTTGTTTTATCGAAAGAAACGGGCTCCATCTTCATCGGTTCTGGTTGCCGCCGAGCGGCAGCAGCAGCGAGATTTTTCCCTGTTGCAGCAGGACGAAACGGCACAGCAGCTCTATCGGCAGTTGCGGTATGCAGTACCGATTATTGATGCTGCATTGAGTAAGATTGTACGGCTAACCGGCAATTATACGGTAATTGCTTCTGATGAAGCGGTACAGAAGCAGCTGGATGCCTTTGTGCAGAAGGTGCCGTGTGATGGCAGCGGACAGTCTTTGCAGTTCTTCACAGATCGCTTTTTGGATAGTCTGCTGACCTGCGGCAATGCATTGGGAGAAATTTTAGTGGACAGCCGCAGTCGTTGTATTACAGGATTGCATTGTGCAGAACCGGATTTAGTTTGCCTGCGACCGGGACGAAATGGCAGACAGTTCTATTTGCGGACGGCAGACGGTTCGCCGGAGGGACATCCCTTGCCGCATCCGGAACGATTGCTGTTCAGTGCTCTGCATCCGCCGGCAGGGAAAGTTTATGGAGTGTCTGTCTTACATGGCACACCAGCACTTTGCAGCATTCTGCTGCGGATTTATGAGTGTATTGGGCAGAACTACGACCGCATTGGCAATATCCGTTATGCGGTGACGTATCACCCTTCCAACGACCCCACGGAACGAGCCTACACTGCAGAACGGGCACAGACCATTGCAAAGGAATGGGCTGCTGGTATGCGTGCCAGTGCAGGCGGTGAGGTCAGAGACTTTATCTGTGCCGGAGATGTGGATATCAAAGTGATTGGTGCAGAGAATCCGCTTTTGGATACGGAAGTACCAGTTCGGCAGCTGTTGGAGCAGATTGTCTCCAAGCTTTCGATTCCGCCGTTTCTGCTGGGGCTGAACTGGTCTTCTACTGAGCGGATGAGTGCCCAGCAGGCAGATATTCTGACTTCTGAGTTAGAGTATTATCGCCGATTGCTGACACCCGTGATTCAGCAGATTTGCACCGCATTTTTGCGGACGATTGGCTCTGTTGCAGAGGTGACAGTGGAATGGGAGACGATTAACTTGCAGGATGAAACGGAACAGGCTTTGGCAAGACTGCACAACGCACAGGCAATGCAGATTGAACAGAGTCTGGAAAAATAATTTTGGTATAACTTATTTGTATAAAAATAATATATCATAAAAGGAGAAATGTATATGTATCAGAACGTGACATTGGAAAAGGGCATGTATCATCTGACCAACAAGAGCTTTGTACAGGCATTGGAGGGGCTTGATCCGTCAGCCCAGTATGCTGACACGCCGCTTGCCGGTCTGGATGCCTATGAACGGCAGCTGAAGCGGTTTGATATCCGGATTAGCGGTCCGCAGTGCGACCGTGTGGAAAAGTTCTTTACCAGTACGGAAAGTGCTGTTCTGTTTCCGGAGTTTGTCCGCCGTGCGGTGCAGCAGGGGATGGACGCCTCTATGCTGTCGGAAATCACAGCGGTGGAAACGCATACAGATAGCAGTCAGTATCTGGGCTGTACCATTACAGAGACAGACAGTTACGGCACAGCGACTTCGCAGAGCGATGCATTGACGGCTTCTACCATTTTAGAGGCAACCAGTGCACTGGTGCTGGACAAGTACGGCAGAGTGGTGAAGGCATCTTATGAAGCGGTTCGCCGACAGAGATTGGATGTGTTTGCGGTGTTCCTGCGGAGTGTGGGGATGCAGCTGGCACAGGCTTTGATGCAGCAGGCAATTACAACATTGACTGCATCCGCTGGTTCCAGCAGTACGAAGGCAGGCAGTGCACTGGCATACAGCGATTTGGCGACGCTTTATGGAAAGTTTGCAACGTATAACATGAATACGCTGTTGGTATCGCCGAAGGTGGCAGCAACGATTTTGGCGATGGCAGAGATGGAAGATGTCGTACCAGTGGAGCAGGCACAGGTGCGGCTGCCGTTTGGTACGGTACTCTGTAAAGTACCGCAGATGAGTGACAATGTGATCATTGGTCTGGACAAGAATTTTGCATTGGAGATGGTAACGGGTTCTAACTTGATTCTGGAAACCGATCGTCTGATTGAAAATCAGCTGGATTTGATTACGGTTTCCTTGCAGTGCGGATTCCGTGTACTGATGAAGAATGCAGTCCATAAGATGACAGTTTAAGCGAACCCTGTTTACACGCCGCAGGCGAACTGCTTCGAGCGGATTTGGCTTGGTGAGGGAGGATGCAGGGGAACGGAATTTTTAGGGAGACCTTTTTCTGAACCGTTCGGCGAAAACGCTACGTTGTTCGCCTGTGACCGCAGTTCGCCGTTCGGCGGATAAAACTTGTTTCTATTTTTATTAAAAATTTTGCCGAAAGGAGAGATTCTATGGAATCTATTACCCCACAAGAGAACCTGTTACAGGCTCTCAATCAATTTACCAGAAGAACACATAGTGCCGATGAGGTCTATATTTTTGATGTGCTGCTCTGCGACAATGAAATTGATCGGGATTTTGAACGATTTTCTCTGTCTGCTTTACAAACGATGAAAACACTGTTTGTCGGAAAAACCGGCATCTTTGACCACAATCCATCCGGCACCAACCAGACGGCACGGATTTTTTCGACTTGTCTGGAAACGCATCCGGAACAGCGTACCAGTACCGGTGAACCCTATACCTGCCTGAAAGGAAATGCCTACATGGTACGGACAGATGGCAATCGGGATTTGATTCGGGAGATTGATGCCGGAATTAAAAAAGAGGTGAGCGTTTCCTGTACCGCTGCCTCGCATACCTGCTCTGTTTGTGGAAAAGATCGGCGTACCGGCGGCTGTCCACATGTGCAGGGAGAATTGTATCAGGGCATGCTCTGTCATACTGTGCTTTCTGATATTACCGATGCCTACGAATGGAGTTTCGTTGCGGTTCCGGCACAGCGGCAGGCAGGTGTTACCAAGCAGTACGGCGGGAAAGCAGAGAGCGAACGGGTTGCTGTTCTGCAAAAGCAGCTGCAAAGCCAGCAGGCACAGTTGGCAGCAGCAGAAGCGGATGTACGAAAGGAGATTGTGACACTCTGTTATCTCAGCGGACAGCCATTGCAGAAGAGCTTGCTGCAAGCAGCAGAACGCATGACATTGCCAGAATTACTGACGTTTCGGCAGCAGTTGCGGCAGGAGATGCAGCAGCAGGGCAGTTCTCAGCTGCAATCGGCAGAGAAGAAACCGGAAGTGACCTTGCAGCAGTTTCAGATGAAGTGAAATGAAAAGTCAAACGATAGAGGGAGTGGAGCGTATGCATCCGGAGATGGTGCGTGTATTCTTTCAAATGCTGACGCAGCTGGACGATGTGCAGGCATATGAGAGTCTGATTCTGTCCGCTGTTGACGAGGTGACGGCTGCCTTAAAGCCGGACGCAAATCCGAAGTTACAGCCGCTGCATTTGCTGGCAGCGGCAATTGCCAATTGCCATTACCAGACGTTACAGGCAGTGCAGGACAAAACAGCTTGTACCTATGCGGGAACGGTACCGCAGCAGGCAGACCGTACCAAACAGGTTGCCGCCGCAAAGCAGCTGCAAGACCAGTACCGGCAGCTTTGCAGCCCATGGCTGCGAGATGAACAGTTTTGTTTTTGCCGGACAAAAACCGTTGGAGAGGAGAGAATCGTAGATGATTGCACAGATTCTGCAACAGCTGCAAACCCAACTGAAACCGATTCCGATACCGGTTTATACCGCCTATGATCACAAAGCCATCTCGCAGAAGCAGCCGCCGTTTTTGGTGTTGAATCTCCGGAACTATACGACAGAACTGCCGATTTTCCGTGCGGAGCAGGAAGTCGTTCCTTTTTCTGCCGAGGTGACTGTCACATTGCTGCTGCCGATGGAGGCAGGGTTAGAGCAGCTGTATGCCTATTTTACAGAGAGCATTTTACCAGTTCTGTTGCAGGTTTGTCGGGTACAGACGGTTACTTTTTCTGCACCAAAGACAGAACCCCTGCTGCAAAAGCAGACCATGACAGCAATTTGTCATGTACAGGGTATTTTGCAGCCAGATGTGCAGGAAACGGAAGCGGAGGTGGAATAACGATGGCGTATCACTGTACATTGCAGGAAAAACGAACGTTTCCAGTAACCATTGGGAATCATATTTTTTATGTGGATAAGTATCAGGTGATTGCTGTCCGGCAGTTTACGGAGCAGACAACTGTGGCAGGCACGACGGTTTTCACGAACCATGCCATTCGGGCAAGACGGCTGTATCTGGACGGACGGTTTTTGCGAACGGATCCGCCGTCTGCCCTGATGCTGGAGTTGGAAACCTATCTGGCAGAAAATAAGCGGTTTACAGTGGAACTGGATGGGATACGATATAGTATGTGTCAGATGACAAGGTATGTGATACAGGAAGATGGCTGTTCGGCAACGGTGGCTTGTCGGCTGGAATGTCTGGTCAATCAGTTGCAGGCAGTCAGTTGAAAAATAATTGTTTTCAACAATTCTACACGCATTTGTGGAAAGGAGGGATGGCATGGCACTGACTGTTACCATTTATAATACCACCGGTGCAGCGTATGCATTTACGGAAATTTTATCTTTTCAGCTGAAAAAAGAGGTTTATACGCCCTATACTGCTTTTTCCGCACAGCTGGACACCGGTGGTTTGCAGCAGTTTGGTACGATTTGTCGAATTGTGGTACAGTACGGCAGCAAAATTCTGCATGAAGGCAGTTTGGAGAAGATGACGGTGCAAACAGAGGAAACGACAACCATCATGCGTATTTTATCTTACGGTTTTACCAAACTGCTGCTGCACAATGAGTTGGAACCGGGATTATATCCGAATCTTTCTGTGGATGCACTGCTTTCCGGCTATTATACGTTTCCGTCTGCGATTACATGGGAATCGAACGGGGATACCAGCAACTATGTCTATTTCAAGGAGCATATCCCAGTTTGGGACGGGGTCGTTACACTTTGCTATAAGTTGTTGGAACGGTATCCCTATATTCGGGAGGCAAACAAAGTTTGCCTGCACCTGCCGACGGATACCAAGACGCTGCATATTCAGACGGGGCAGACGCTTTCCCATGGCACAAAACGATGCTACAGCCGTATGATCAGCCATTTCCACATGCAGGACGTGGACGGCAGTTATAACAAGTTTTCTCTGGTCAATCCGCAGGCAGAGGCGGTCTATCAGCTGCGGCATAAGCAGATTGCCTTTGACCGGTCTTATTTGTATGATCCACAGAAGGCATTGGAATTTCGTTCCAATGTAGCACAGAACGGCTGGTTTCAGCAGTATTTTACCCTTGCTGGACTGGTGCAGTGTGATTTGAATGACTGCCTGACTGTAAAAGATGGGATACAGGAGGGAAGAATTTCTGCAATCATTTGGAAGGGCACACAGAAAGGCATCACCACAACGCTCTCACTCTACTTTGATGCGTTCCAAAATGCAGAATAATCTGTGTCGATTGCACAGCAAATATAGAGAACTTGTGCAGTTCTCGTCAGTTTTTATCATTTTGACTTGCAAAAAGAAATCGATTACGGTATAATAAAAAGAATAAATGGACAGAAGGGACGTTATTTATGAATATGTTTTTAACAATTGCATTTCTTTTTGCAGTCGGGAGTATTCTGGGATGGTGTTTGGAGGTGGTCTTTCGGCATTTTGTCACACATAAATGGATCAATCCGGGCTTTTTGATTGGACCGTACCTGCCGCTTTACGGATTTAGTTTGAGTGTGCTGTATTTGCTGGCATCATTAGAGCCATATCTGCCGATCAAAAATCATTTGGTGCAAAAACTGGTGCTGTTTTTGGTGATGGCGATTTGTATTACCTTGATTGAATATATAGCCGGTTTGATTTTCATCAAAGGGATGAAGATTAAACTATGGGATTACAGCGATCAATGGGGCAATATCCAAGGGATTATTTGCCCGTTGTTCTCTTTCTTCTGGCTGCTGCTCAGTGCGATTTATTATTTCTTTATTCACCCATATATTTTAAACAGTTTGGAGTGGCTGGCACAAAATCTGGCATTTTCGTTTCTCATTGGTTTTTTCTTTGGGATTTTTGTGCTGGATCTGGTGTACTCTCTGCGATTGGTGCGGCGGATTCGGTTGTTTGCTGCCGAGCATCAGATTGTTGTCCGGCTGGAAGAGCTGAAAGCAAATATTCTGGCAAGCAAGGAGAAGAACGGCGAAAAGCGGCGGTTTTTGTTTGCATTTCGTTCCGGTGTGCCGCTGAAGGAACATCTGGAACGGTATCTGGATACACCGAGTGTGAAAAAGCGGTTGCAGGAGCTGCGGGAGCGGATGCAAAAACGGTAAATATAGGTGGAAAACCACAAAAAACGGAAAGCAGGCATAAAAATCTGCTTTCCGTTTTTTCACGAATGGTGTTTAGAGTAATCAAGAATCAGTGCAGTTGAAACAATCATTTCAAAACAGATTGTTTCATACACTGTTTAAAAAATATTTGGTGGAGATGGGCAGCATCTGTCCGTCCACAAATTTTATACCATGCACAATCTCCGCAAATTTGTTCCAATTTGCCGCAAGAGAGAATAGATGTGTGTACTTTTGCACAAAATTCTTTCCAGTGCAGCGTACAGCCGTCAGTCAAACCACAACTGGCAAGTACGGCAAGATCATATCGTTTCACTTGTTCCGCTGTATCGCAGCGGTGGGCATGGCAGTGGGGACAATGTTCACAGATGCAGTCTGTTCCCACGGTCAGAGTAATCCGAGGATTTTCCTGTTGAAATCGAACCAGTGTTTCCGTCATGTTTCTGGTAAAGGCTTCGCTATAGCCGTGACCACAGAAAAATGCAGCACAAAGTCCATGGTGTGGTCGGAGTTTATGCAGTGGCATCACGCTGTACCAGCCGTTTAGGGAGCCGCTTAGCAATGAGAATTGCCAATGCTAATTTTACACAGTCTGGAAGAATGAATGGGAATACACACCAACCGAGTGCAGTTGCCAGACCAATCGCTTCTACTTTTCTGGTGTAAACGAGCATAAACCATGCGGTTCCAAATGCATAGCAAACGATTAACCCCAGAGCAAGTGCCGCAATCATGATGGGGAGTTTGGTTCCAAAGAAATGGGTCAGGAGCCAGTAAATCAGACCGGTGAATAAGAATCCGATGATATAACCGCCGGTTGTGCCGAATAAGACACCAATTCCGCCGGAGAATCCGGCAAACACGGGAATGCCGACCGCACCCAGTGCAATGTAGATTAAAATAGAGATGGTGCCGTTTTTTCCACCCAGAATGGCAAGTGCACTGAATACTGCAAATGTTTGCATGGTGAAAGGAACGGTCATAGGAATCTGGATTTGAGAGCAGACGGCAATGATCGCAGCGAATAAAGCAATCTGACAGAGACTGCGGATGGAGGATGATGACATAGTAGAAAACCTCTTTTCGTAAACTTTTTAGTTTTATTTTAGTTTACGAAAATCATAGCACATTTTTCTGGATTTGTCAACAAGAAATTTTTCATCTTCAGAAAACAGTCAAAATGGTGTTTTCTTTTTCAATATGAGAGCGTTTCTGTTATCACAACAGAGCAGTCGTGCTCATGATGATAAGTCGGTTGAATTTATGTGGGATGGTTTCAGATTCTGTAAAAACAGTATAATGAAAGTGTTCTTTTTGTATTTTTAATTGTGCAACTCTACAATTTTTTGAAAAGTCCTTGACAATTGAGCAGAATCGTGATAAATTTATATTAGCACTCAGAGAGAATGAGTGCTAACACTTTAAAACAATAGCTGCCAGCAGGGCAGCAGGAAGGGAGGCGATCGGATGGATGCCAGAAAGAAAAATGTATTGCTTGCAGTTGTGGAAACATATATCCGAACAGGCGAACCGGTCGGCTCTAAAATCATCTCCCAGCTGCCACAGATTCATGTTTCTGCGGCGACTGTGCGGAATGATATGGCAGTGTTAGAGGAACTGGGATATCTGGAACAGCCGCACACATCCGCCGGCAGAGTGCCGACCTACAGTGGCTACCGATTCTATATTGATCAGGTCGTGCAGGAAGAAACACTGCCCGAATCGGAACGGGAACGGCTGGATGCCATGTTGGGCGATGAATCGCAGATGACAGAAGAACTGTTGATTCAGAGTGCCACCACGGCACTGGCAGAGGTCACAAAGTGTGCGACCGTGGTATCTGATTTTGCACCAAAATATTCTGTGATTTCCAAGGTGGAAGTGATTCCGACCGGAAAACGGCTGTATGTGGTGCTGTTGATTACCTCGAACGGTACCATTAAGAATAAAGCGTGTCGGTTGGAATTTGACTTGACGGAAGAACATATGCAGTTTTTTCGGAATTTCATGCAGGAAAACCTGCAAGGCGTCTCTATTTCGGATCTGTCCGAAGAACGCATGGATCAGATGATTACTGCCATGGGAGCGTATATGATGGCGTTGTCGCCGTTGGTACAGGGTGTTTGTGAGATGTCAAGAGACTTGCAGAAGCATAAGGTTTATGTCAGTGGGGAACAGAATTTGCTTTCCTGTCAGGACTTAAATCAAGCGGAAGTCGTACAGTTTATTTCCCACAAGAATGAATTCCGTGGGCTGCTGGATGATTCATTCAATGGCATTAAGGTGGTCTTCGGCGAAGAGGGCGACCGATTTGTGATTGGTAACTCCAGTATGATTGTTTCAAAATACCAGAAGGGGAAGCAGGCAGTCGGCTCGCTGGGCATTATCGGTCCGATGCGGCTGGATTATGCAAAGATTATCCCTTATATAGAATATTTTACCGAAAAGCTTTCGCATCTGATTTCCGAAGAGGATGACGAAGCGGACAACGAATAGGAGGGACGCTGGAATGGAACCAAATACGGAAAAGAAGCAACAGGCGGAAGCAGAGGAAACCACGCAGAACACTGCCGAAGAAGCTGCAACAGCGACCGCTGCGGAAACTGCCGCAGAAGCGTCGGCAGAAGCAGTAGAAGCGGAACCGGAAACCGCTGCGGAAGAAACAGCAGAACCGGCAGAAGCGGAAAGCGAATCTACAACGGAAGAAGATCAGCATATGAAGAAAAAGGAGCTGAAAGCGGCACTGGAAAAGGCAGAGGCAGCATTGGCAGATCACAAGGATCAGCATTTGCGGCTGATGGCAGAGTACCAGAATTATCGGAACCGTACCACAGAGGAAAAGAAAAAGATTTACGGCGATGCCAAAGCAGACTGTATCAAATCGCTGTTGACCGTTGTGGATACGTTTGAACGTGCCATGGAAGCAGCGTGCAGCGATGAAACCTATAAGAAGGGCATCGAGATGACGTTCAGCCAGCTGCAAAAAGCACTGGAACAGATGGGCGTAAAGGAAATTGCAGAGGTGGGCGTAGAATTTGACCCGAATCTGCACAATGCCATCAAACAGATGGATAACACCGACTTTGAAGAAAACAAAGTTTGTGAGATTTACCAGAAGGGCTACTTGCTGGGGGATCGGCTGATTCGTCCGGCAATGGTTGCCGTTTCGGTATAGAAATCAGCTGCCGCATCTCAATCGGCAGAAGCACAGCAAGGTACCGCAATCAAATAGGAGCGGTCATCTCTTTGACAGTGTGCTGATACAGCACGTTTCATAAAGGTTCGGCTGCAAGGGCAGCAAATAAAAACAAAAAGTAATGTGACTTCATCCAGTGAAGATGGACGAATGAGGAAAGGAAGATTTACTATGGGAAAGATTATTGGTATTGACTTGGGTACAACAAACTCTTGTGTAGCAGTTATGGAGGGCGGTACGGCTACCGTTATCCCGAATGCGGAAGGTGCAAGAACCACACCGTCTGTTGTTGGTTTTACCAAGACTGGCGAACGTCTGGTAGGTCAGGTTGCAAAGCGGCAGGCTGTTGCCAATCCGGAACGCACCATTTCTTCCATCAAGCGGCATATGGGTTCTGATTACAAGGTAGAAATTGACGGCAAAAAGTATACGCCGCAGGAAATCTCTGCAATGATTCTGCAAAAACTGAAGGCAGATGCAGAAGCTTATTTGGGTGCTCCGGTGACAGAAGCTGTTATCACTGTTCCGGCTTACTTTACAGACGCACAGCGGCAGGCAACCAAGGACGCTGGACAGATTGCCGGCTTGACAGTAAAGAGAATCATCAACGAACCGACCGCAGCGGCTCTTTCCTATGGCATTGATAAGGAAGATGATCAGAAGGTTATGGTATATGACCTCGGCGGCGGTACGTTCGACGTTTCCATCATTGAAATGGGCGAAGGCGTACAGCAGGTATTGGCTACCGCTGGTAATAACCACCTCGGCGGTGATGACTTCGACCAGAGAATCATTGACTGGATCGTAGCTGAATTTAAGAAGACAGAGGGCATTGACCTCTCCAACGATAAGATGGTAATGCAGCGGTTGAAGGAAGCAGCAGAAAAGGCAAAGATTGAACTGTCTGCTACGACTTCTTCTAACATCAACCTGCCGTTTATCACCGCAGATGCAACCGGTCCGAAGCACTTGGATATGACTTTGACCGTTGCTAAGTTCAACGAACTGACCAAGGATCTGGTTGATGCAACCATGGGTCCGGTACAGCAGGCACTGTCTGACAGTGGTTTGAGTGCATCCGAACTGAATAAGGTGTTGATGGTTGGTGGTTCTTCCAGAATTCCGGCTGTACAGGAAGCCGTTCGCCGGAAGCTGGGCAAGGAACCGTTCAAGGGCATCAATCCGGATGAATGCGTTGCATTGGGTGCTGCATATCAGGGCGGTGTGCTCGGCGGCGATGTCAAGGATGGTCTGCTGCTGTTGGATGTTACCCCGTTGTCACTGGGTCTGGAGACCATGGGTGGTGTCTGCACCAAGATCATTGAGAGAAACACCACCATTCCGACCAAGAAGAGCCAGATTTTCTCCACAGCTGCTGACAATCAGACTGCTGTAGATATCAACGTTCTGCAGGGCGAGCGGGAATTTGCAAAGGACAATAAGCAGCTGGGTACGTTCCGTCTGGACGGCATTGCACCGGCTCGGCGTGGTGTACCGCAGATTGAAGTCACCTTCGATATTGACGCAAACGGCATTGTACACGTTTCCGCAAAGGATCTGGGTACCGGCAAGGAACAGAACATCACCATTACTTCTTCTACCAATATGTCCAAGGAGGACATTGACAAGGCTGTCAAGGAAGCAGAAGCATATGCAGAAGAAGATAAGAAGCGGAAGGACGAGGTAGATACCAGAAACAACGCGGAAAACATGGTAATGCAGTGCGAGAGCACACTGGAAGAACTGGGCGATAAGGTTCCGGCTTCGGAAAAGTCTGAGGTAGAAGCAAAGTGCAATGACCTGAAGGAAGCTCTGAAGGGGACAGATACCGCTCTGATTAAGGAAAAGAGTGATGCATTGCAGAAGACTTTGTATGATTTGTCTTCTAAGCTGTACCAGCAGGCTGGTGGTGCACAGGCTGGTCCGGATATGAGCAATATGGGCGGCAATGCAGATGCAGATACGAGCAGCAATAGCGGAGATGATGATGTTATTGATGCTGATTATAAGGAAGTGTAAGCCGCAGAAAGAAGCGGTAAGATAGCGGCATACGGGACGAATCCATCATTCGTCCCGCATGTTGTGTATGGTAAATCTTGAAAAAATCAAATCTGCGGAGCAGATACAGCAGATAACATGAAGCAGGAAGGAGCTGGGGACGATGGCAGAAGAAAAACGGGACTATTATGAAGTGCTGGGGCTGCAAAAAGGAGCTTCTGAGGACGAAATCAAGAAGGCCTTTAAAACCATGGCGAGAAAATACCATCCGGATCTCCATCCGGGAGACAAAGAGGCAGAGGCAAAATTCAAGGAAGTCAATGAGGCATACAGTGTTTTGTCGGATGCCGATAAGCGTGCGAGATATGACCAGTTTGGGCATGCTGGTGTGGATCCGAATTTTGCCGGAGCAGGCGGAGCCGATGGCTTTGGCGGTTTTGGCGATATGGGGGATATTTTTGATAGTATTTTCGGTGGCTTCGGTGGATTTGGCGGCAGCAGCAGAAGTGCCGCATCCAATGCCAATGCACCAAGACGAGGCGGCGATATTCACACTGATGTTCGCATTAGTTTCATGGAAGCTTGTCAGGGTGTGAAAAAGACAATCAGCTTTGCTCATATGGATGCATGTCCGCAGTGTCATGGGACAGGGGCAGACAGCAATACGAAGAAACAAACTTGTCCGGAGTGTAATGGACGAGGCAGTGTCAAGACAAATCAGCGGACGCCGTTTGGTGTCATCTCCAGTACCAGACCATGCAGCCGCTGCGGCGGACGAGGAGAGATTGTCACAAATCCGTGCAGTAAGTGTAAGGGCAGCGGACGCATTCGCAATACGGCAAATCTGGAACTGAATATTCCGGCAGGCATCAATGACAGTGAGACCATTCGGATTAGCGGTAAGGGAGATGCCGGTTTAAACGGCGGACCATCCGGTGATGTATACGTAACGGTACAAATGCAGTCGCATCCGCTGTTTGAACGGGATGGCAGCGATGTTTACTGCGATATTCCGATTACCTATGCACAGGCAGTTCTGGGTGCAGAAATCACTGTGCCGACAATTGACGGCGATGTGAAGTATGAAATTCCGGAGGGAACACAGAGTGGCACTAAGTTCCGGCTGCGTGGCAAGGGTGTAAAAATGCTGCGGCGGGACGCACGAGGCGACCAGTATGTGACGGTAACCGTAGAAGTACCGAAAAAGCTGACGAAGAAGCAGAAGGATTTGCTGAAGGATTTTGATGATTCTCTGGATGATAAGAATCACAGCAAACGGGAAAATTTTTTCGACAAGCTGAGTAAGCTGAAACGGAAATGAAGGAATCGGTTTTCCTGAAGGCTGGTCAGGGAAATAGGAAAAATCAATATAGTAAAACAACCGTCTTGACTTTTATCAAGGCGGTTGTTTTTAATTCATCAAAAGTTAAATAAAAGCAAATTAAAAACGCCTTGCTTTTGTGATAAAATGGGAACGTAGAAAATAAAATGAGTTTTTATTGTTTTTGTTTTATTAAAAAGCAAATAAAGTAGAGGGATTATATATGGCATTGAAAATACAGATTTTAAAATGTGAACAGTGTGGTGGCGACATTGTTCCGCTGAAACATTCTTCCTTCTTGCCGGGAGGGACAGTTCAAGCAAAGTGTGTTCATTGTGGAACGCCATATGCACTTTCTTCTGATCATGCAAATGTGGAATCTAGT
>JAEDGE010000165.1 GCA_016297675.1 Oscillospiraceae bacterium | reverse complement strand
TCCAGTATGAGAACGATGACCTGATGAGAGTGACACACGGTGATGACTATGCAATTGCTTGCTGCGTATCCTCTATGAGAGTCGGCAAGGAAATGCAGTTCTTCGGTGCAAGAGCAAACTTGGCAAAGTGCCTGCTGTATGCAATCAATGGCGGTGTCGATGAAAGAATTGATGCAAAGACTGGCAAGCATAATCAGGTTGGTCCGAAGTACAGACCGGTAGAAGGCGACTATCTGGACTATGATGATGTAATGGCAAAGTACACCGATATGATGCAGTGGCTGGCAAAGCTGTATGTAGATACGCTGAACTGCATCCACTACATGCACGATAAGTATAGCTACGAAGCACTGCAGATGGCTCTGCATGACAGAGATGTAAAGCGTTACTTTGCAACTGGTATTGCTGGTATGTCTGTTGTAGCAGACTCCTTGTCTGCCATCAAGTATGCAAAGGTAAAGTGCGTTCGTGATGAATTTGGTGTCGTTGTAGACTTTGAAGTAGAAGGCGAATTCCCGAAGTATGGTAACAACGATGACCGGGTTGATAACATCGCTGTAGAAATTTTGAACAAGTTTATGGATATGATCCGCAGCAACTATTGCTACCGGAACGGTGTACCGACCACTTCCATTCTGACCATTACTTCTAACGTTGTATATGGTAAGAAGACTGGTAACACACCGGACGGCAGAAAGAAGGGTCAGCCGTTGGCTCCGGGTGCAAACCCGATGCATGGTCGTGATACGCACGGTGCAGCAGCATCTATGGCATCTGTTGCAAAACTGCCGTGGAGCAATGCACAGGATGGTATCTCCAATACCTTCACCATTATTCCGGGTGCTCTGGGTAAGGATTCTCAGGTATTCGTTGGTGATTTGGATATTGAATCCATTAAGAAATCTATGGATTAAGTTCCAGTTTCATATGGGCAGTACCGTTTTGTCCTGTCATGCATGAAGGAGGCGAGCCAATATGACAGAAAATCCGAACCAGACCAATGCAGAAAAGGCTGATGCATTGGTGGATATGATTGAACAGCTGATGGAAAATGGCAGCGGTCATCTTGTGGTAACGGAACAGGATACACAGGAGGACTTGCGTGTAGATACTTACCGCAGCATGGATTGTGCGATTGGCAATCAGGCCTGCTGTCAGCCGACAGAATTGATGGATGAAGACGAGTAATCCAATTTCGGACACTCGTTTGGTATTGAATTTTTTAGGAGGAATGCATCATGGCAAATGAAAAGCAAATTGATAATCTGGTAGAACTGCTGGACGGCTATGCTGAAAAAGGCGGTCATCACCTGAACGTAAATGTTCTGAACAGAGACACTCTGCTGGACGCACAGCAGCATCCGGAAAAGTATCCGCAGCTGACCATTCGGGTAAGCGGTTACGCAGTAAACTTCATCAAGCTGACGAAGGAACAGCAGGATGACGTAATTTCCAGAACGTTCCACGCTGGTCTTTAAGAGAAGACGGTCAGCGGAAAGTCTGTAAGAAAAAAGTGGGGGGACGCACGTATTTTGTGCGTCCTCTTTTTTATAACTTTGAATAGAAAAGATATATTGTTTCTGTCTGTAAAATCAGGGAAGGAGGAGCTTTATGGAAGGTTATATTCACTCAACAGAAAGCTATGGAACCGTGGATGGACCGGGTACACGGTTTGTGATTTTTTTTCAGGGATGTCCAATGCGGTGCCAGTATTGTCACAATCCGGATACTTGGGAGTACAATATCAATGAACGCCGAACAGCAGAATCCCTGCTGCAAGAATATGATGGATTGAAAGAATTTTATCGGGATGGCGGAATTACCGCAACGGGCGGGGAGCCTTTGGTACAGATGGAGTTTCTGACAGAGCTGTTTACAAAAGCAAAGGAAAAGGGAATTCATACTTGCCTGGATACCTCCGGAATTTTGTTCCGGCAGGAAAAGCGAGATGCATTTGATCGGCTGATGGCGGTGACGGATTTGGTGATGCTGGATATCAAGCATATTGATGATGCAGAACATCAAAAGTTGACAAAACAGAGCAATGTACATATTCTGGAATTTGCACAGTATCTGAAAGAAAAAAATATTCCTGTCTGGATTCGGCATGTGGTGGTTCCGGGGATTACGTTGCAGGAAACGTATCTGCGGCAGCTCGGTGCGTATCTTGCAGGACTGACAAACATGAAAGCATTGGATGTACTCCCATATCATACAATGGGTGAAGTGAAATATGAAAGTCTCGGGATTCCTTATCCGCTGAAAGGGATCGAACCGGCAACAACGGAACAGGCGGTTTGGGCACGGGATATCATTATGGATGCTTTAAAGAAACAATTGCGAAAAGAGAAATTTGGAGCATAATCATGAAGGGAAACGGCGACAATTTGTCAGCCGTTCCTTTTTGGGAGAAAAAGGAACGCAAGTTCTTGTAATTTCATGGGTGTATGATTGTTAAAATTGCACAATTACAGAGAAGCGAAATTGGTAGATTTTAATAGAAATTTTGAAATAAACGAAAAAATAATTGCAATTTTTCATGCCATATGATAAAATAGAAACTGGCATATTTCTATGTTTTATTTCACTTTTTTAATTCTAAAGAGAAGGGGTCGTTTATGAGCAAATTGAAATTTTCCAAGCGGCTGGCTGCATCCGTGATTGCGGCTGCCACAATCGGATCAAGCGGCGTACTCAGCAGCTTGTCCTACTTGCCCGTTCATGCGGCGGATACGGACAACTATGCAAAGTTGTTGCAATATTCCATGTATTTTTATGATGGAAATATGTGCGGCAGTGCAGTAGGAGAAACCTCCGCATTTGACTGGCGTGATGACTGCCATACTGGTGACGAAGTTGTAGGCGGTTTCCATGATGCAGGTGACCATGTTAAGTTTGGTCTGCCGGCAGGTTATTCCGCTTCCACGCTGGGATGGGGCTACTATGAATTCAAGGATTCCTATGACTCTCTGGGGCAGACTGCACACTTGAAGACGATTACGGATTATTTCTGTGATTACTTTAAGAATTGTACAGTTCTGAGTGGAGATACCGTTACAAACTTCTGTTATCAGATCGGTCAAGGCGGTGGCGGTGCAGATCACGGCTATTGGGGACCTCCGGAGACACAGGAAGCCATTAAGGGCGACCGGAAGGAATTCTGGACAACCAATGGTGCAAGTGACATTGCAGCAGAATATGCAGCTGCTTTGGCAATGAACTATATCAACTTCGGAAATGCAGAAGATCTGAAGTATGCAAAGGCATTGTATAAGTTCTCTACCCAGTATAATGCAAACTCTGCTACGTTGGATGGCACCACACCTTTCTACAATTCTTTTGACTATTATGACGATCAGGCGTGGGCAGCAGGTATCTTGTATCTGGCAACCGGTGATAGCAGCTACAAGAGCTTCCTGAACGAATTTATGAGTTCTTCTGGTAAGGGTTCTTCCGGACAGTCAGGATGCCAGTGGGGCGTTTACTCTCCGATGTGCTGGAACAATGTCAGCCTGGGTGCTGCTATTTTGCAGGCAGAAATTACAGGTTCTTCTTCAGACTGGGGAAAGGTTACTACTTATCTGGATTCCAAGGCAACCAGCACAACAACTTATTATTGTGAAGATCAGTGGGGCAGTGCTCGTCACAATGCAGCAGTACAGCTGTGTGCGTTGGTAACTTCTAAGTTTGATAAGGATTACACCAGTTGGTGTAAGGCACAGATGGGTATGATTCTGGGAGACAATTCCACAGGTAAGAATTTGGTGGTTGGCTTCAACGAGAATTCTCCGAAGTATCCGCATCACAGAGCGGCTTCCGGTCATGCATATGATTCCACAGATGAGGGCACACCGAAGTGGGATGCAAACGCTCATGTACTGGTTGGTGCATTGGTTGGCGGTCCGACTACTTCAGATTTCTCTTCTTATAACGATGTAATTGATGATGCTATT
>JAEDGE010000019.1 GCA_016297675.1 Oscillospiraceae bacterium | reverse complement strand
CGGTCATTGATGTCGCACAAGCCAGAGGCGTGTTGATGTTGACTGCACAGCTGGCACGGATTCCAGTTGCAGAGTATACGCCTTTACAAGTGAAACAGGCAGTGGTAGGCTATGGCCGTGCGGAGAAAAAACAGGTCATGGAACTGACCCGCCGTATTTTAAAGCTGCAAACAATTCCAAGACCAGATGATGCGGCAGATGCTTTGGCAATTGCGATTTGTCATGGGCACTGTGCAACTGGTTTGCAGGGAAGAATGAATATGCAGCAGAAAGCAGAGCGAAAAATATGATTCATTGTTTACATGGTATTTTACTGGAAAAAGCATTATCAATGGCTGTGATTGAGTGCGGTGGTGTTGGTTATGCGTGCCGGATTTCCTATCAGACTTACAGCAAATTGGGCAACGTCGGCGAAGAAACGTTTCTATATACCATTCTTTCCGTTTCCATGCGGGAGGGAAATTTAGAGCTGTACGGCTTTTTGGATGTACAGGAACGCCGCTGTTTTTCGATGCTGACCGCAGTCGGCAGCGTGGGCGGGAAAGCCGCTCTTGCCATCCTTTCCGATATGACACCGGAACGGTTGGCACTGGTTATTGCTTCCAATGACAGCAAGGCACTGACCAAAGTCAAGGGAATTGGCACCAAAATGGCACAGCGGATTGTGCTGGAACTGAAGGACAAGATTGCAAAAGAACAGGGCGGTGTCCTGTCTGCTGCGAGTCTTTCCTCAGAATCGATTCCGCCGGCAGAAAGTGAAGTAGCAGAAGCCCTCTCTGCTTTGACAGTATTGGGCTATACACAGGCGGAAGTCATGCCGATTCTGGCAAAGCTGCCAACTGATTTATCTGCAACGGATTTGATTAAGGAAACACTGAAAGCCATTGGAAAGCAGCGATAACAAAAAGGAGGACGCACTGTGATTGAAACCAGCGATATGCAGTTTGATTCCCGTATGGTTGCGGCGGAAGAAACGCCGGAAGACCATGATGTCGAAGTCACACTGCGGCCGCAGACACTGGCGGAGTATATCGGACAGGATAAAGTCAAAGAGAATATGGCAGTCTATATTCAGGCGGCAAAACGGCGTGGAGATCCGTTGGATCATGTGCTGCTGTATGGACCGCCGGGCTTGGGAAAGACCACCCTTTCTGCGATTATCGCACATGAAATGGGGGTCAATCTGCGTGTTACGACCGGCCCAGCGATTGAAAAACCGGGCGATTTGGCAGCATTGCTGACCAATTTGCAGCCCAATGACGTGTTATTTATTGATGAAATTCATCGGCTGTCTCGTGCTGTAGAGGAAATTCTTTATCCGGCATTGGAAGATCATGCGATTGATATTATTATGGGAAAAGGGCCATCTGCCCGTTCTCTGCGGATTGATCTGAACCCGTTCACATTGATTGGTGCAACGACCAGAGCTGGACAGCTTTCCAGTCCGTTACGAGATCGCTTTGGCGTAATTCAGCGGCTGGAGTTGTATACAACAGAACAATTGACAGACATTGTTCGGCGGAGTAGCATGATTCTGGAAATTCCCTGTACACTGGACGGGGCAGCAGAAATTGCAAGCCGTGCCAGAGGAACGCCTCGTATTGCAAATCGGCTGCTGAAACGGGTGCGGGATTTTGCAGATGTCATGGGCAACGGAGAAATTACGCTGGAGATTGCAAAAATTGCATTGGCAAGGCTGGAAATTGATGAACTGGGTTTAGACAGCAACGACCGCCGGATGTTGACTATGATTATCAAAGGATACGGCGGTGGGCCAGTTGGACTGGAAACGCTGGCTTCTGCGTTAGGGGAAGAGGCAGTCACACTCGAAGATGTCTGCGAACCGTATTTGATGCAGCTGGGATTTTTGTCCAGAACGCCAAGAGGTCGTTGTGCTACGGCACTTGCCTATGAGCATATGGGTTTGCCGCTGCCACAGGAGCGACAGAGTACACCCGTGACAGGACAGATGTCTTTGTCGGATGTAGAAACAGAATCCCATGAAAAATAAAAATAGATTTATGAAAATAGAAACATTGGAACATAGAATTTATGAATCAAAGGCAGTTCTGCTATTGAGATTAAATTTCTACCATATACTATAGTAAATACTATAGACATTTTACAAATGGCATCTGTCTGACCATTGGCAGGTGTCTAACAGAGCAAAGGAGTCGAATCAGAATGGGCAGATTATTTGGAACAGATGGTGCAAGAGGCGTTGCGATTACAGAGTTAACTTGTGAACTGGCGATGCAAATCGGGCGGGCAGCTGCATTGGTCTTGACAAAAGAAGCAAATCATAAGGCAAAAATTGTCATCGGGAAAGATACCCGTATTTCCTCCGATATTCTGGAGGCAGCACTTTGTGCGGGAATTTGTTCCGTTGGAGCAGATGCGGTGCAATTGGGCGTTGTGCCAACGCCGGCAGTGGCATATTTGGTACGTTCTCTTCATGCGGATGCCGGTGTGATGATTTCTGCATCCCACAACAGTGTCGAATTTAACGGCATTAAGCTGTTTGCCTCCACTGGTTACAAGCTGCCGGATGCAGTGGAAGAAGAAATTGAAGCGTTGATTTTGGATACACCGGAGGCTGTTACGTTGCAGTCCCATACCAATGTGGGTAGAATCGAACGCTATACACATGCAAAAGATGATTACATTCAGCATATTCTGGACAGCATTCCGACACGGTTTGATGGTATGAAGATTGCACTGGACTGTGCCAACGGCAGTGCCTCTGCAACAGCAGAACAGCTGTTTACTGCATTGGGGGCAGAGGTTTGTATGCTGAGTGCAGAGCCGGACGGCACCAACATCAATGATGGATGTGGTTCTACGCATATGGAACAGCTGATGGCATATGTACCAGCACATGGCTGTCAGCTGGGTCTGGCATTTGATGGAGATGCAGATCGCTGTCTGGCAGTGGATGAAAACGGAAAGCTGGTAGACGGGGATCAGATGATTGCCATTTGTGCGAAGGCACTGAAGGCAGAAGGCAAGCTGGAAAAGGATACAGCAGTTGTCACCATCATGACAAATCTGGGCTTTTTCCATTTTACAAAACGGGAAGGCATTCATACCGTTGCAACGAAAGTCGGTGACCGATATGTATTGGAAGAGATGCAGAAAGGCGGTTACTGTATCGGCGGCGAACAGAGCGGACATATTATTTTTCTGGAACATGCTACAACTGGTGATGGAGAACTGTCTGGTGCAAAACTGGTGGAAATCGTTGTGAAGTCTGGAAAGAAGCTGAGTGAACTGGCAGGAGAGATGGAAACTTTCCCGCAGCAGATGCAGAATGTCAGAATTACACCAGCTCACAGAGAGTTGTGGAAAACGGATGAAGCAGTTTGTGCGGTCATGAAACAGTATGAAGAACGGCTCGGAGAGGATGGACGGATTCTGGTACGAGAAAGCGGAACAGAACCACTGATTCGTGTCATGGTAGAGGCAAAAGATGCTGCACTGATGCAGGAGGCTGTTTCTGCCATTGCAGAGGAACTGGAACGCTATACCAAGAGATAAAGGAGCCGTACAAACGTGAGAATTGCAAATCAGTGGAAAGAATATCGTATTTTGGATACTTCCGGTCAGGAGAAACTGGAGCAGTGGGGAAATGTCACGCTGATTCGACCGGATCCGCAGATTATCTGGAAAACGCCAAAAGAACACGGAATGTGGAATCATGCAGACGGGCACTATCATCGTTCCAATGCAGGCGGTGGCAGTTGGGATTTTTTCCGCAAGCTGCCGGAGTCTTGGAAGCTGCACTATGCACCGCTGGACTTGACTTTTCGGATTCAGCCGACCAGTTTTAAACATACAGGATTGTTTCCGGAGCAGGCAGTCAACTGGGATTTTGTTTCTGACTTGATTGCTCATGCCGGCAGACCGATTTCTGTTTTGAATTTGTTCGCTTATACGGGCGGTGCGACTTTGGCTTGTGCCAGAGCCGGAGCAAGTGTCTGCCATGTGGATGCGTCTAAGGGGATGACGCAGTGGGCAAGAGAAAATGCAGCCTTGTCGGATTTGTCAGACCGTCCCATTCGCTGGATTGTGGATGACTGTGAGAAATTTGTTGCCCGTGAAATTCGTCGGAACCGGCGATATGATGCGATTATCATGGATCCGCCGAGTTACGGCAGAGGGCCGGGAGGAGAAATCTGGAAACTGGAAGACTGTATTTATGATCTGGTGCAGCTCTGTGCCGGAGTGCTGTCAGAACAGCCGTTGTTTTTCTTGATTAACAGCTATACAACAGGGCTTTCACCGTCTGTAATGGGCTACATTCTGGGCAGTGTGGTACAAAAGAAGTTTGGTGGCAGTGTGACATTTGATGAAATCGGATTGCCGGTTGTGCAGAGTGGTATGACATTACCGTGTGGTTCGACAGCAATTTGGCAGGCGAAGTCGTGAGTTCACAACGATTTTATGAGAAGGTTTGACCTGCGGAGCATGGAATTGGAAAAGTTTAAAAGAGATGATTGCTAACCAATTGGAAACAAGCAATCATAGCAATTTTCAACAGAGTGGTTCGGAAAAGAAAGGAGCGGGAATGGAAACACAAGCACAGGCGAAACAACTTTGGTTTCACTATACCGACGAAAACGGAGAGCGAACCTCTCCGGATATTTTAAAGGACATTTCTCTTTCGATTCAAAAAGGTGATTTTGTCGCATTACTGGGGCACAACGGTTCCGGCAAATCGACATTTGCAAAACATATGAATGCCATCCTGCTGCCGTCAGCAGGTACGATGACCGTGGACGGCATCGATACCCAAGACGAGGAACAGCGGTTCACCTTACGCAGTCATGTGGGGATGGTCTTTCAGAATCCGGATAACCAGATTGTGGCAACCATTGTGGAAGAAGATGTGGCATTTGGACCGGAGAATCTGGGCATTCCGCCAGAGGAAATCCGAAAGCGAGTAGATGATGCTTTAAAGGCAGTGGATATGTACGAGTATCGGCAGCACGCTCCCAGTCAGCTCTCCGGCGGACAAAAACAGCGGGTTGCGATTGCTGGTATCATTGCCATGCGTCCGGACTGCATTGTACTGGACGAGCCGACTGCTATGCTGGATCCCAGTGGCAGACAGGAGGTCATGAAGACCATTCAAATGCTCAATCAAGATTTCGGCATTACGGTTGTGTTGATTACGCACTATATGGAAGAAGCCGCACAGGCAAACCGTGTCATTGTAATGGATGATGGAAAAGTCGTGCTGGATGATACGCCCAGCGAAGTGTTTTCTCATGTAGAAGAGCTAAAGCGTCTGGGATTGGATGTACCACAGGTAACAGAACTGGCATACCGGCTGCGGAAAGCAGGCTGTCCTGTAGATGCACATATGATTACAGAGTCAGAATGTGTGGCAGCCCTTGCAGAATTGCTGCAAAGCAAGACGGGAGGTGCAGTATGGCAATCCTGAAAACAGAAGAACTAACATATCAATACAGCATTGGTACGCCATTTGAAAAGACAGCCGTGGATCATGTCAGTCTGGAAATTGAAGAGGGAGCATTTGTCGGCATTATCGGACATACTGGTTCGGGGAAGTCTACACTGATTCAGCATTTTAACGGCTTAATTCGTCCCACTTCTGGACAAGTTTATCTGGATGGGCAGGACATCTGGGCAGACAAGGCAAATATTCGGCAGGTACGCTTTCAGGTTGGTTTGGTATTTCAATATCCGGAGTATCAGATTTTTGAAGATACCGTCTATAAAGATATTGCATTCGGGCCGAAAAATATGGGCTTGTCGGAATCGGAAATCAAAGAACGGGTAGAGGAAACGGCTGCCTTGGTAGGGTTGACCGAAGAGCAGCTGAAACAGTCGCCGTTTGACCTCTCTGGCGGACAGAAGCGACGAGTGGCGATTGCTGGTGTGATGGCACTGCGTCCGAAAGTACTGATTTTGGACGAGCCGACCGCTGGTCTTGACCCGAAGGGACGAGAGGATATTTTACGGGAAATTCGGCGGTATCACAAGGAAACCGGCCGCACGGTTCTGCTGGTATCTCACAGCATGGAAGATATGGCAAACTGTGCGGAAAAAATTCTTGTCATGAATGCCGGGAAGGTATTTTGCTATGATACGGTGGAGAATGTGTTCCGGCAGGCAAAGGCATTGCAGGAAATCGGTCTGGCAGTGCCACAGATTACCCGTGTTTGTATGCAGCTGCGAGAAAAAGGCATTCCGATACGGGATGATATTTACACGGTAAAATCTGCTTATCAGCAGATTTTACAGCTGTACCGACAGCAGAAGGAGGGTGCAGGATGCTGAAAGATATTACAATTGGACAGTATTATCCGGGTGACAGCTTGGTGCACCGCTTAGACCCTCGTTTTAAGATTCTCATCACCCTGATTTATATTACCATGCTGTTTATGGGCGATCATATTTATTCCATGGCGTTTGGTATTGTCTTTTTCTTTCTTACTTTTTTCTGTTCTGGTATTGCCGCAAAAGTGCTGCTGAAGAGTATGAAACCCATTATACCAATTCTGTTGATTACAGCGGTATTGGATTTATTGTTCATTCGGGATGGAGATGTTTACTGGGCACTCGGTTTTCTTCAGATTACACAAGAAGGGGTAAAGACGGCAATTCAGATGATTATCCGGATTAGCTTTTTGATTGTGGGAACTTCTATGCTGACGTATACCACTTCGCCGATTGCTTTGACAGATGCCATTGAACGGTTGTTGTCACCGCTGAAAAAGTTGAAATTTCCAGTACATGCCTTTTCTATGATGATGACAATTGCTCTGCGGTTTATTCCAACATTGATTGAGGAAACTGATAAAATTATTTCCGCACAAAAAGCGAGAGGGGCTGACATGGAGAGCGGAAACCTGATACAGCGGGCAAAGGCATTGATTCCGATTTTAGTGCCACTGTTTGTTTCTGCATTTCGCCGTGCAGAGGAGTTGGCAACTGCAATGGAATGTCGTTGTTATCGTGGTGATGTCGGACGCACCAAAATGAAGCAGCTGTATCTTTCAGGAAAGGACTGGGCAGCTATGAGCATTGCCCTCTGCTTTTTGGCTGCTGCAATTGCAACAAAAATCATTTTCGGATAAAGGAGCATACTGCCAATGAGATCCGGTCTATCACTGTCCGGCAGAAGTCCAAAACGCTATCTGCTGCTTGCATTTTTGATACCATTTATTTTAGTGGGGTTGGGATGGATTGCATTAGAGGTGCATCCGTTTGGGACAAGGCAGATACTGGTGACAGACTTTTGGCATCAGTATTACCCATTCCTTTGCATCATACAGGAAAAATTAAAAAATGGGGAGTCTCTGTTGTATACCTGGCAGTCTGGCATGGGGTCGAATTTTACTGCCATGATGGCATACTATACTGCGAGTCCATTGAATCTTTTAACGCTGCTCGTGCCGGCTTCCATGCTGCGAGATACTGTCACCTTATTTCTATTGATTAAAATCGGAGCAGCTGGTCTGTTTTTTGCGATGTTTTTAAAGGGAACCTATGGCAGAAATGACAGTTCCATTTGTTTATTTTCCACATTGTACGCTCTTTGTGATTTCATCATGGGATATTATTGGAACATCATCTGGATGGATACGGTTGCCCTGCTGCCGCTTGTGATACTGGGTGTGGTGAAGCTGGTACGAACAGGTTCGTACCGGCTGTATGCATTTGCATTGGCACTGGCAATGCTGTCGAATTTTTATATTGGCTTTTTCGTCTGCATTTTCACTGCCATTGCATATGTTTGCATCTGCATTTTTACCGGAATGCGGTTCGGACGATTTTTGACTCGCTGTGGGAAAATGCTATTTGCGACCCTTTTAGGATTGGCAATGAGCAGTGTACTGTTGCTCCCAACGTACTACGCCTTGCAGCAGACCTATAGTGCCAATAACTCTTTTCCGCAAACCTCAACCTTTTATGAGAGCCTATCGGATCTACTCTCACAGCTGCTTGGGTATCAAATCCCAACGGTGAAAGAGGGGATGCCAAATTTCTATTGTGGTGTGCTGTGTGTTGTGCTGTTGGGGATGTTTCTGCGAGCCACGCAAATTCGTTTGCGGGAGAAAATCGGTGCAGTTTTGGTACTTGGTTTTCTGCTGCTCAGCTGCAATTGGAACATCTTAAATTTTATCTGGCATGGGTTTCATTTCCCGAATATGCTGCCATATCGTTTTTCTTTTTTGTTTTCCTTTGTATTGATTACCGTTGCCTATCGTGCATATATCCTGATTCTGGAACAAAAGATGAGATGGTTGGACTTACTGGCAATGACACTGTTGAGCGTGCTGTTTTTGGTGCTGGTCTATCAGACAGACCGGAAACAAGCGGTGATTTATACTGCAATCACAATGGCAGCCTATTTGCTGCTGCTCTTGCTGAAACGATTTAGATTGCTGAATCGGCGTGTCTTCGCCAGTGGCATGATGCTGGTGATGTTGGTGGAGATGGGCTGTCATGTGCGAACCAGTACAGAGGCTGTTTCCACTTCGGATTATGTTTCTTATCCGGAAAAATATGAGGAAACAGAAGCCCTTTTGCAACAACTGGAAAAAGAGGACGATGCATTTTACCGGACAGAAATCACCAGTTGGTATACATTGAATGATCCGGCACTGTATCGTTATCAGGGGGTTTCACAATTTTCCTCTATGGCAAACTGTAATGTGACCACATTCCTGAAAAAACTGGGTCTTCCCGCTTCTGAGGCAGGAAATCGCTATTATTACGCACACAGTTCTCCTTATTTGGATATGTTGCTTGGGATTCGCTATGTCATCCAGAAAAGCGGTACGATGCCGGAGACAGAAACTGTAGAGCAGGTTGCTACGAGCAATGGTGTTTCCAGTTATCGCAATCGCTATGCTTTGCCGGTTGGATTCTTGGTAGAAGAACAGACCGCAGATTTTACAGTGGATACCAATGAAAATCCGTTTGAAGTACAGAATGATCTGTTCGCCAAAATGACTGGTATTACAGAGCCGCTATATACAGCGGTGGATGTGACAGATGTAGGACACACCGGTTTGGATGTAAGCCGAAATGGATATGGGTATTACACCTATTTTCCATTCAGCGATGCCACAGAAACGTATTTGAAATATAATTTTGTACCGGAGCAGGATACACTTTTATATGGGTATCTTTCTTTGGATGGTGCAGAGGAAGTAGACATTTATCGGAATGAACATTATGCCTTTTCGCAGAAGCTTGCCAAACAACCCTATATTTTCTCCATGGGAAGTTATCAGGCAGGAGAGCGGGCAACGCTGAAGTGCAATGTGAATCGAAAAAGCATGCAGAGTAATGTGGTAACAGTTTATGTGTATGCTTTAAATAAAAAAGTATTGGAACAGGGATATGAAAAATTATCTGCTGGAGGATTGCAGATAACAGACTGGAGTGATACGCATTTAATAGGAGCATTGGAGGCATCGCAGGACGGCATTTGCTATCTCTCTGTTCCCATAGACGAGGGATGGCATATTAGCGTAGACGGCGAGGAGATAGAACCGATTGCCATTGGGGATGCTATGATCGGCATTCCAATTTCCAGCGGCACGCATACCATTTCCATGCGGTATTGTCCGAAAGGATTTTTGACCGGAGCCATTTTGTGCGGCAGTGCTGTGCTGTTGATCACATTCTGTTATGTCATGGAACAAAAGCAAAAACGTGCCTGCGGTTCTGTGCGAGCAGGCAGAAGGAGACGAAAATGCGAACCTTAAAAGTAATGATGGCATTTTGCGGCACACACTATCATGGGTACCAGCGACAGAATAATGCCAATACCATACAGGCAGTGGTGGAAGCGGCAGTTTCTCGTTTGTTGAATACACCGACTGTGATTTATGGATGTTCCCGTACCGATACCGGTGTGCATGCGGAACAATTTTGTTTTTCTCTGACAACAGAAAATCCGCTGCCATGCCGGAATTTTGTGCGGGGATTAAACGGTTATCTGCCGGAAGATATTTCGATTTTATCCTGTGAAGAAGTGGCAGATACGTTTCACGCTCGGTATAGTTGTCAGGCAAAAGAATATCATTATCGCATTCATAACAGTGAATCTAAAAATCCGTTTGCCGCAGATCGTGCTTTGCATTATCGACGTGCTTTGCAGATTGATCGGATGCAGGCAGCAGCAGATTTGTTGAAAGGGACACATGACTTTGCCAGCTTTTGTTCAGGATGTACAGAAAACAAGGATACAATCCGAACAATTTATCAATTTGACATAAAAATGCAAGGAACAGACTGTTTCATCCTTGTAAAAGGCAATGGATTTTTGTATAATATGATTAGGATTCTGGTCGGTACGCTTTTGAGTGTCAGTGAGGGAGAGATTGCCGTATCAGAAATACCGGAGATTTTAGCGGCACGAAAACGAATTTATGCTGGCAGAACGGTACAGCCTTATGGACTGTATTTACATCGTGTTTTTTATGACACAGCACGATTTGCACTGCCGGATGCAGATGCCTTTTTCGGCAGTGCCGTCAGCGGAGGTGAACAAAATGGGAAATGACACAAGTTTTGATGCTGTAAAACATCGTAAAAAGCAGCGAACAAAAAACAATTTAAAAAAATTGCTGTTGTTTCTATTGATTGCTGCATTTTGCGGTTATCTGTATTTAGAGCGGGATGCATGGATTCCAAAATTGGAGGGAATCGGCAGCCGATATGAGGCAATTACACAGAATGACGGTACATTGGCAGAAGGAAACTTTCCGTTGTCGATTACTCGGAATGCAGAATATCAGGCAGCAGTGGTAGAGGATAATCTCTTTATTCTGAATGCTTCTTATCTGTATTTGTATTCGCTGCATGGTGATTTAAAGGACACCCGTCAATTGGCATACAGTAAGCCGGTTATGAAAAGCAATGGAAATTTTGCATTGTTATATGAAAACGGCGGAACTCGTTTTCGAGTAGATCGGCAAAGCCGAAATATTTATACCAAGAACATGGATAATCCAATTATCACGGGTGCAGTGAGTGCAGATGGTGTGGTGGCACTGGTAACAGAATCCGATTTGTATAGCTGCGTGCTCCAGATATTTGACAAAAACGGAAAAAAGCTGTATACTCGTAATTGTATCGAGCGGTTGAACGATATTGCTTTTACGGCAGATAGTGCAGGTTGTGTCTTTACAGAATTGAGTGCGGCAGACGGCGATGTGATTACAACGATGAAACGCATTCAATTTGATGAAACGGATTTTGTATGGGAGTCGGAATCCTTGTCCACATTAAGTCTTAATGTTTCATTAACAGAAAGCAATCACACCTGCGTCATTGGCGATACTGCTTGTGCATACTATAATGAGAAGGGTCAGTTGGATTCCATGTTTGCTTATACTGGCACCTTGAAAAGCTATGCGATGGAGGCAGGTAATGCAGCAATTCTTGTTTGGGATGAGGAAAAGCGAGAGACCAAGTTGGTAATCTTCCCAGGTTCTGCGGCTGAGCCGGTGGAAATTACAGTAAATGGGGATGCAAAAGCTGTGCAGGTATATGGGGATCGTGTATACATGATGAATGCGGAAACCATTATTGCATATAACTTTTCTGGAAAGGCAGTTGCGACTGTCAATCTGGATAGTTCCTATGATTCCTTCTTAAAAAAGGATGGCTATCTGTTTTTGCTTCGGTATGATAAAATCGACCGAGTAGACTTTAAAGAGTAGGGAAGTACAATGTGGTGGTATTATGATCTGGTTGTTATAGCGGTACTGGTACTTTGTATTTGGAATGGAATGCGGAAGGGCTTAAGCCGTTCGCTGATGCAGCTGGCTGCAACGATTCTGAGTGCAGTGATTGCTTTTGCGATCAGTCAACCGCTTTCAGAATTTTGTTATACTGAATTTTTAGAGGAACCAATGGTTTCTGCACTGGAGCAAAAGCTGAATACGGTTGATGTTGCTGGAGTGGTGCAGGAAAAGCTGACGGAAAATGGAATTCCAGTTTCTGAGGAGCAGGTACAGACCATTCTTGCAGATCCAGATGGTGTTGCTGCACAGTATGGCATAGATGCTGCATGGCTGAATGAACAAGTGAATGCAGCGGCTGTTTATGTGGAAGAGATGACAAATGGTGTGTTACCGGAATGGTTGGTCAAAGAGGTAGCATTGGATGGTGCTTCACAGTTAGATACGGCAAAAGCCGTGATTTCGGGGAATACCAGGCAGGCAGCAGAAACATTGGTAATGCAATATGGGAAACCAGTATTCTGTACAATTTTGCAGATTATTTTATTTGGATTTTGCTTTTTTCTGCTGCTGCTGTTGTTGCAGGCAATTACTGCCTGTCTTCCTATGCGGCAGATGGGAACATCCACTGATATGGCATTAGGTGCTGTGGCTGGTGTGTTAAAAGCCTGTGTGCTGCTTTGGTTCATGGTGCTTTTAACCCGATCTGTGGTTTCGGCAACACAGGGAACAGATGCGTTTTTTACAGAATCGTGTATTCAAAAGACTTATCTGTTTCAGCTGCTTTATTAAACGGTGCATGCCACCGCATACGATAATGAAAAAAGAACTGCTGTTTGTGAATGCATTCCAAACAGCAGCATGATAGAGAAAGGTGATGGAAGAATGGTTTTGTGCAGCAGATGCAAAAAGCGTCCGGCAGTTGTGTTTATAACCTCACAACAGGGCGATAAAAAGAGAAGCGAAGGGCTTTGTATGGTCTGTGCCAAGGAGCTGAATGTACCGCAAATATCGGAATATATGAAGCATATGGGCGTGACGGATGAAGAACTGGAGCAGATTTCGGATCAGATGATGGAACTCATGGATGGCGATAGCTTTGAAATGGGTGGTTCTGGTACCATGCCGCCATTTATTCAGAATATTATGAAGAATATGCCGATGGGAGAAGAGGAGCAGCCTTTGGATTTTCCAAGGGGCGAACAGACAGAACAGCGTCCCAAAAAAGAAAAGCGTATGAAGAAAAAGAAGGAATTGAAGTTCCTGAATAATTACTGCACCAATCTAAGCCAGCGTGCTGAGGAAGGCAAGATGGATGTTATCATTGGGCGGGATAAAGAAATTGAACGAGTGGTACAGATTTTGTGCCGCCGGACGAAAAATAATCCTTGCCTGATTGGCGAACCGGGTGTCGGAAAAACAGCAATTGCAGAAGGCATTGCACAGCGAATTGCTGCCGGACAGGTTCCATTTTATTTAAAGGAAAAACAGGTTTATTTACTGGACTTAACCTCTTTGGTGGCAGGAACACAGTTTCGAGGACAGTTTGAGAGCCGTATCAAGGGCTTGCTGACAGAAGTCAAGCAGGAAGGCAATATCATTCTCTTTATTGATGAGCTGCACAATCTGGTTGGAGCAGGCAATTCAGAAGGTTCTATGAATGCTGCAAATATTATGAAACCGGCACTCTCCAGAGGCGAGATTCAGGTGATTGGTGCAACAACATTTGAAGAGTACCGGAAGTATATTGAAAAAGATGCTGCACTGGAACGTCGCTTTCAGCCGGTTACAGTTAAGGAGCCGACGGTAGAAGAATCCATTGAAGTCTTAAACGGCATTAAGAAATATTATGAAAAACACCATCGGGTGCATATTTCAGATGCGATGGTTCGTTTGTGTGCAAAACTGGCAGAGCGGTATATTACCGATCGTTTTTTGCCGGATAAGGCAATCGACCTGTTGGATGAAAGCTGTGCCTGCACCTGTTTGCGTTCACCGGAAATTGCAGCGTATGATGCTGAACAAAGCAAACTGGCACAGATGGAAGCCAAGGAAAAGCAGATGGAAGAAGAGACAGAGGTCGATTATGAAGGGCTTGCAAAGCTCAAGGGTGATATGATTCGTTCTCGTGATCGTCTTGCAGAACTGCAAAAACAGGTGGATCAGGTGCAGGTGACAGAGGCAGATCTTGCAAAGGTGATTGCACTTTGGACAGGAATTCCGGCAAGCAAAATTCAGGAGACAGAATATTCCAAGTTGGCAGTATTAGAAGACCATTTGAAAGCTCGTGTAATTGGACAGGAACAGGCTGTTTCTGCATTGGCAAGAGCCATTAAGCGGACACGGGTACAGCTTTCTGCCAGACGGCGGCCAGCCTCCTTTATCTTTGTTGGACCGACAGGTGTTGGTAAGACAGAATTAGTGAAAGTGTTGTCAGAAGAATTATTTGATGACAACGATCCACTGATTCGGCTGGATATGACAGAGTTTATGGAGAAGCATGCAGTTGCAAGAATGATTGGTTCGCCTCCGGGTTATGTTGGTTATGATGAGGCTGGTCAGCTGACCGAAAAGGTACGGCGGAAACCGTATTCTGTCATTCTGTTTGATGAAATTGAAAAGGCACATCCAGATGTGATGAATATCTTGATGCAGATTCTGGACGAAGGCAAGATTGATGATGCACAGGGCAGAACAGTGAGCTTTGCAAACACCATCATTTGTATGACATCGAATGCTGGTTCGACCGATAAGAGCATTGGCATGGGCTTTAACCGAACAGAAGAGGAAATCACAAAGGAACGTGCCATGAAGGCACTGCGGGAGTTCCTACGACCGGAGTTTATCGGACGAATTGATGAAATTATTGTATTCAATAAGCTGACCAAGGAACATTATGCAGAGATTGCCGGTCTGATGTTGGAGGAAATGAGAGAACCCCTGTTGGAGAAGCAGATTACGCTCTTTTATACAGACGAGGCACGAAAATTGATTGCAGAGAAGGCATTTGGCAAGACATATGGTGCAAGAGAAATCCGCCGTATCATTCGGCAGGATGTCGAAGACCAGATTGCAGACCAGATCATCAATCATGCAGATACGCTGCATCAGTTGGCGATTACTGCGGAGCAGGAGAAATTGGTCGTTAAAGCAAACGAAGACGTATAAAAAATCAAAATGAAGCGAAAGCAGCCCAACGGAGTGTTTATAGCTCCGTTGGGCTGCTTTTTACATGAGAAAAAGCAGTGTTTATGACAGCTTTTCGTCAATGGATTTTACATGTTGTAAAATCTGTTCTAATGGGGTTTCTTCTTCGTCATTGGAATTGGTTGTCTCATTTGTTGTATTTGTCTGTTGGAATCCGTTCAGTCCAGCCTGTTGGATGATTTTCGGATAATCTCGATATGCACAGTCCAAATCCACATCTCCATTGATCCCGCTGATATTTCCTGTCCAGCTGTACTGCCATAAACCATATGCACCCGTATAGTTTGTTTTGCTTACACCAATGTGGGAAAGAAAAATATCATATCGAGATTTGATACTATCGCTCAGATGATATTCCAATGCTGACTTAAACGTATAGATTGCTGCATAATATCCGGCAGCTTCAATGGCATCACAGAATGCTTTGCACAGTGCATCTGCGTTTTGCAGGCTGTCTCTTTCCTCAATATCAAAGGCGACCGGATATTCCAATTGTTTGCCTTGAATGGTGTTCAAACAAACCTGTGCTTCTCGTTTTGCTTCCGCAGCAGTGGTTGCATAACTGTACCAGTACACACCAATTGGAATTCCCAACCGTTTGCATTCGCTATAGTTCCGTTCAAACTGTTCGTCTATCTGACTGTATTCTCGTCCATAGCCGGCACGCAAGATAGCAAATTCAACTTTGCCGGATATTTTCACTTTTTCCCAATCAATTTTACCTTGTGCATAAGATACATCAATACCATAGGCTTTTTCTTGCATATAGTCCTCTCCTTGTAAATTGTAATAGTGATAGAAATCATCAGTAATCGTGCTGTTCCCATAAATTTCATTTCCATACCATTGATCGGATGTTCTTACATCTAAATGGGTCTTGTCATATTGTGCATCGATATTGGCAATACCAGTAAATCCAATGTCCTGTGCTGCACAGGAAACAAGCTTGCTGCTGATGATTTCTTTATTGCAGTTATACTAAGCTCTATTGCAAAATCTACGATTTTGCAATACCGGCAATGCATTGCCGGTGGTGGCTTTGCCACCAAGAGCCGCCGTTCATACTGTCCTCGCAAAGCCGATGGCTTTGCAGCCGCTTTTAGCGGCACTGCAAACAACACCGTTGTTTGCAATAAAGGACAGTATATAACAGATGATATCCGCAGCCGTGCCCATTGTATGCTGTCCTTTGCCGGTACCGCCTACGATTTTGTCATGCGCAGGGCAGCGGTATCCGCTTGTAATGATGATTTTGCTGCATTTCAGACTATCATATAATTGTTCCAGCTTTGCAATTAACGCATCAGCAATTTGAAATGTGTGTGCCTTGCCGCATGGGCAGGCAAATTCAGAAGAACAGAAGTGTGGTGACAATTGCGTGTTGTCATTGCTTGGGTAGGTCTGTATTGTCATCATCTGTATGCTCCTTTTCTTTTGCAGATTGTTCGGAATTACTTTTTTTCTGTAATAAATCTACTGCATTTTTCAATGCTGCCGGAAGCGGAATTCCCATTAGTCCAGCGTTCTCTAAAATGGAAATCAATTCGTTACAGGCAAAACCAATGCAGACAGCGTTCCGGATATAGGTGGTATCTAATATTAGATCAATACGAGCTGCTGCCATGACTAAGAGTAGAATAACTACTTTTTTCACAAGTCCTTTCCATCCAATTTTTGATTGTAAACCACCCGTTTCGGTTTTGGGCGACCGTCGAAAAATACCGGATACCATTAGTCCCGTAACGTAATCCATACTCATAAACAAAATTAAAGTGGTGAGCATTGCATTCCAGCCGCCGAACACAGCTGCAAGGATGCCGCCCACTGCACCCAGTACGGTGCAGATTGTTTCTCGCACGTCGTCTTTTCTCCTTTCCAAAATGTGCCCTTATAAGGCTCTATTGCAAAATCTACGATTTTGCAATACCGGCAATGGATTGCCGGTGGTGGCTCTGCACCAAGAGCCGCCGTTCATACTGCCTTCGCAAAGCCTATGGCTTTGCAGCCACTTTTGGCGGCATTGCAAACAACATCGTTGTTGCAATAGAGGACAGTATATTGTAATGTATCCTTTTTTTCGGAAAAGCGTTCCGAAAAAAGAGTGTTTTGCCGCCCCTCTTCAGCAATCCCCTCTATTTCTATAATACACCCATTTTGAAATTTTGTCAACTCATTTTGAAAAAATAAAAATGGGCGGACTGCATACAGCAATTCGCCCATTATAAAAAGAATTTGACTACTAATTATTTTCTATTAGTATTTTTTTGAGTATCATCAAATCAAAAATATCAATTTTTTCATCTTCGTAACAGTTTGCAAGTTCTGCTGCAATTTCTGCACCATCTGTTTTCCGCAGCAGATATTTTTGCAGTAGTACCACATCCAACAAGTTCACGTTTCCATCTGCATTGACATCTCCCATTCGTTTATCTGACCAGACATCCGTGACACGGCAGATGGAGAGCGTTTTCTGAATACCGGATGGAATGGTAATGGTTACGGTATACTCGCCGATTGCAGCAGCATCTGCCGATGAAATACAGTAGGTTGCACTCGTTGCTGCTGGAATTTCGATATCATCATGATACCATTGATAGACTGCATCTGGCAATGTGCAATAAGCAGTGAGAGAAAAATCTTCTCCCTTTTTCAGCATGACAGAACGAGTTGCATTGTATGTGGGAAAGGTATCTGTTACCACATAGGAACGGTCTGCAACCATATCTGCAACAGTTAACCAACCGCTGACAGAACTGTCCTGAATAAAGACACGAATGCTAGACAATTCGGTTCCTGATTCCAAATCCAGAACGGAAAACGGCACCTTGAATTCCACACAATTTCCGACATATTTGCAAACAGTTCCAGCATAAGAATCATGGTTGAAATAAACATATCCGTTCGATGCATAGTACATCCAGTACCTCTCGTTGGTATCTGCGTGGGTAACTTGTAGGTTATAAACTGGAGCAACAACCGTTTCCATTGGCATTTCTGCCATAACATATAGATACTGATCATCATTTGTGATATATAGAGCGGTAGTTTCTGTTGCATCATATTGTGTCTCTTCTGTCCATTCGGTATTGCTGGAACGCTGCCCATCTGCTAAAATAGACTGACGATAGGAGAGTGGTGTGCCGTCTGCAATGGATATTTCCTGTTCGGTTATTTCATAGAAGTTGTGTTGTGTAAGTTGACTTGGTTCAGTCGTTTCTGTAATTGTGACGGAGCCAATCTGGTTTGCTCCTAACATAGCATTCCAAATATTTGCGTTTGCAAAGCGAACAGTACGCATTGCACTTTCATCAATTCCCTGATTACCAATGGAGAGTCGCAGATAAACATGCCATTCTCCTGCTTCCAGATCACCCGGCAGCTGCAATGTCAGCGGAATTTCTGTTGTGGTACAGGAGTACCATTGAGTTGGATCTAAATCCACCTCAGTTTGAATGTAATTGCCGCCTTTTTCCAACAATACTTCTGCTTTTAGTGGGCGGATGGGATTGGCAAAACCAGTATTTTCAATGGAGATCTCACATTGTAGTTGTTTACCGGCTTCCACCGTTTCCGAAATTTTTGCATCTCGAATGACAAACCGATAACCGAGATGGTCACGAATGAATTGAAATACAGTCTGTCCGTAGTAAGCGGAATTGTCTACATTTTCAACATCGTACGCTTCACCAAAGGTGTAATCCTTGTATAGAGAATAGATATTGGAGTTGATGTAACTTAAATGTGTACGGTACATTTCTGGAATTGCGTTTTCCGGAAGATAGGTATCATATTTTTGTGCCCAGTCCAAGTTACCGGAAAATTCACCGCCATAATAGGTGTTCTGCATCTGTAGTTGCATCCATGCTGTTTCTGCTGCACGATTGGAGTAGGTGCCAAGATCGGTGTCTGAACCCATATAACCGTCATTGTATAGACCTATTCTTGCAGCATCACTGTTTGGTTCTGCTACATAATCTGCCATTTCTGCCGTGGTAATGCCTGCCCATGCTGCAAAGATGTTTGGTGTGCGAACAGTAATGGGAATTTCTTTCGGTACACAGTCCAACATGGCATTTACCAGTTGCACTTTGTAGTCCAGAGAGGTGTACTTTCCACCATGCTGTTCGCCCCATTTTCCAACAAATCCGGTTTCGACAAACATCAGGATGTCCTTGTAATCTTCCAATAGACCATTTTCTTTGATTTGTTGAATGTGGTGCAGTACCTGTTCAAAGGTAGCCGGTTCCGGATTTTCTTTGCCATTGGAATCATAGCGGAATCGCACAGCAATGGTAGAGCCATTTTTCCGGCAGTTTTCAAATGTTGCACGGACGTTCTGGAAAAATAAGTCATCTAAGTCATAGTCTGTTCCCTCTGTATAATTGCCGTTATCGTCTGTTATACCATTGACACCGGAGGAAAACTGTCCGATGTCGATAAACATCAGCACTAAATTTCCGGATTTGTTATGTACTTTGGTATCATTGGGTGCACAAAAATACCAGTCTGTTGTAGTGTATCCTGCACCGGGATTAGAAATAGTTTCCACCGTTTCGGTGTAGTTAATGCCAGCGTCTACCAGTGTATTTTCTATAGGTATAGGTTCCGTGGCTTCTGTGGGAGCAGTTGTGTCTGCTGCTGCCGAGAAGGGCAGCATCGTCAAGCAGAACAAAGCAGTCAGAAGAAAAGAAAAAAGATTTTTTTGTTTCATGGCAGTCACCTCATAAAAAATGTTATTTTTATTATAATCCATTTTGAATTTTTTGTCAATATTGCATAGAATGATTTCACGGAAATCAATTTTCAGATTTCTTTGGGAAAGCTTATCTGAACCGTCCGGCAGAATCGCTACGCTGTCTG
>JAEDGE010000164.1 GCA_016297675.1 Oscillospiraceae bacterium | reverse complement strand
GATTTTTGCAGTTTGCTTTTCTGGAAAAACGGTGACGTTTTCGGACTTGATACGTTGCATAGTGGCAATGCGCTTGATTTGTTCATGGTCATTGTGCAAGTTTTCGTCCCAGTTACCAAAATTCACAATAACACCACATTTGCTATATGTTAGTAGCCCGGCACGGCTACAACAACATTATAACAAAGGAACAGGGAGAAGAAAACAACAAAGAACGGAGGTGGCAGCAGATGGCAGAACTTGAACGCATACGCAATGAAGTTATCTACAAAAGAGAAATCACAACAGACGAACCGAACGCACACGCAGAATTGATTTTGAAAGTGGACGGGCTACCAGAAGCAGCACTGGACATTTTAAGAATGAAATTCAACGCACTGGCAGAAACGGTGGAAAGAGAAGTGAGAAAAAACACCAGCTTGACCACATAAAGAAAAGGAGGTGGCAGCAGTTGGGAGATAGCACAGAAGAAATGCTGAATGTAACAATTAAACGTCTGCAATTCATCATGGATAACATGACACCAGAAGCAGCGCTGCACACGGAAGCGTACAACCTTATTGACGCAGCCATTGTTCTTCTGAAAACAAACAGAGAAGACATGGACCCAGAAAAAATACTTGTATACTGGGACAGCCTGCAACAATGGGCAAAAGATTTATACATTGCTTCACTAAAAGCGCCGGACGGAAAGTTTGCAGCAAGACAGTTTCATTTGTCTGGAAGACTAATGCACATGATTTGTTTGTGCAAGATAACCAAAGAGCGAATGAAAGAAGAAATGGAAGAAGCAATAAAAGAATTATAGCAAGGGAACCACACAAAGAAAAGGAGGAATACACCATGGCAGAGGATAAGAAAAAAGAACTGATTGAAAAGTCAGCGCAGGAGTTCCAGAAGCTAAACGAAGACAACAAAATGTTTATTCTGGGCTATATGCTGG
Organism: Oscillospiraceae bacterium; assembly: GCA_016297675.1. Classification (GTDB taxonomy): domain Bacteria; phylum Bacillota; class Clostridia; order Oscillospirales; family Ruminococcaceae; genus Ruminococcus_C. Next base: position 3,148 of record JAEDGE010000164.1, on the reverse strand, counting down.
GCATTCAGCAGGAGCGCCAGAAGACAGCGTGCAGACAGCCACAGACGGCGTAGGAGGTGCGGACAATGGCAAAAGACAACAAGGACGGCTGGACCGTCCGGGCAGTCGGTGTCAGCTTTGTTGACGGAGTAAGGCGGGAAAGACCGCTGGAAGACTTCACGAAAGCCGAACTGAAAGAGATTGCCGCAAGAAAAAATGTTGAAGCACTGGCAGCGGCGGGATATGTCCCAGTTGCGAAACGTGCAGCAGCGGCAATGTAGGAGGGGCAGCAGTGATATTGACAGAGAGCGAAGAACAACAGTTTGACCAGACAGCAAAAAGAAGCAAAAGAAAAGCCCTTGCGGTAACGCCGGGAAACGCAACTGCAAGGGTTTTTCAAAGTCAATATGTTTAATAATTCAATACATGTTTATTATACCATATTGACGCTTGCAAGTCAACAAGAAAAGGGCTGAAAACCCTTGAAAAATGCGGGTTTTACACCGCAAAACGGGCTTGTATGGGGTATTAACATTCCTACGAAATATATATTTTTATATATACTTGCGCAATATGGATAAATAGACGGAGTGATTGGAGGATATACCACCACTTCTGCTGTACCCCTTTACGTCAAAAATGGTATAGGACAGAAAAGGAAGTGCAGTGGTGTTTATCAGAGAAAAGAAGACCGACTGTGCCGATTATAGAGAAATTGACATAATACCCAGAACAGAAGCAGCAGAGGTAGCAACAAGAGGTAAAAGGGGAAAGAAGAAGAAAGCCCCGGTGCCAAAGCAAAAAGACCTAAACGACAAGAACGCTAAACGCTATCTGGTACAGCTGGGCAATGGTAATTTTCACATAGGGGACCTGCACACGTCATGCACTTATGACGCAGACAACCTGCCGGAAACAGTCGAAGAAGCAGAAAACATTGTGACAAACTACCTGCGGCGCATTGCATACCGCAGAAAGAAACTGGGGCTTGACCCTTTGAAATACATACTTGTCACAGAATACAAATACAGCAAGGACGGGCAAGCAATCAAAAGAATACATCACCACATCATTATGAACGGTGGATTAGACCGTGACGACGTGGAACTAATGTGGACAAAAGCCCGTATCAACTGGAATAAAACAGAAGACCCGGAATACCGGGCAAGTATCAAGCAGCTGGGCTGGGTAAACGCAGACCGCCTGCAAATGAATGAAAACGGAATAGAGGGACTTTGTAAGTATATTGTCAAAGACCCGCAGGGAAAGAAAAGGTATTCCAGCAGCCGCAACCTTGAACGCCCGGAAGTCAGCAGAAATGACGGGTTAGAAAAGGAGCAGAGGGACCAGAACCAGTGGAAGTATAGCCGCAATCTGACTGCGCCGGAAGAAAAGTGCAATGACCACAAATACAGCCGGAAAAAGGTTGAACAGCTGGCAAAGTCACCAGACGGAGGGCTGGAAGAGTTCAAAAAAATATACAGCGATTACAACATTGTATCTTGTGAACCCGTCTACTATGAGCAGACCGGGTGGCACATCTACTTGAAAATGTGGAAAAAGAAAGGAGTGAAAAAGAGTGCAGGCAGTAAGAAGAAAAAGCCGAAGCGTGCGCCAGATAAGAAGACGTAAAGAGGTTAGAAAGATTTTGAGTGAGTACGGAAGATATATGGCAGCAGGAACGCTTCTGGCAGCCGTGATTGTATTAGTTGCAGTGGCAGCAGTCAAATTATCAGCAATGGACAAGCAGGAAACAGCAAAAAGCCCTATTTATGAAACGCAGGTAAGCGAAACGGAGAGCGAACCGACAACAGAAACAACAGCAGAGCAGATACCGTACCCGTTCAACCTTATGTCGCATGACTGGGGCGGTGAAGAGTTGGAGGGCTGGGAACCGTACCAGATACCCGCAGAGTATGAAAAGACGGGTGGCTATTTGCCGGAATGTATGCAGCAATTCACATACATAATATGCCAGCAGAACGGCGTTGATTATGCGCTTGCGTTGGCAATCATGGAGGTTGAAAGCGGCTATAAATGGGACGCATATTGCAGCGAGGGTTCACAAGGTTATATGCAAGTCAATGTCAAGTGGCATGAAGACAGAATGGAAAGACTGAATGTGGACAATGCGGAAAACCCATATTTCAACGTCATGGTGGCGGTTGATTATCTGGCAGAATTGCAGGGAAGATTTGACACAGAAGCGGAAGTGCTGACCGCCTACAATTACGGCGTGAATGGTGCATATAAGCACGTCTGGAACAAAGGATTGACAGAAACAGAGTATTCAAAGGCAGTGCAGCAGGCAAAGCAGCGCATTGAAAAGCAGTTAGGCGGTGAAGAATGATGAATGGAGAAACAACATTGCTACTGGGTGATGTTCTGGAAAGAATAACGCCCAGTGACAGAATAGTTATCATAAATGCTGCAAAGCAGGTTGTATATCGAGGATATGCAGCAAATGCGGCACATAGCAACGTAAGCAGGCAGCGGAAAGTCAAAAGATTTGGAATAGCAATGGAAACATACAGAGGCACAGACAAAATGTGGGACTGGGAGAAGACAGACAAGCTGCCGGAGCAGGTGCCAGTTGAACAGTTCAGCGAATACAAGGTAGAACAGCTGCAACACATTCTGTATATCAGAATTGAACTGAAAAACGAATTTGAGAGGTGAGAGCATGAAACAAGAATGGCAACCAGCACAGCTGGAAGAAATGCCAGTTGTTATTCTTTCGCTGCACCAGAAATGGTGGCAGAAAATGGCAGCAGGTGAAAAAGTGCTGGAATTGAGAAAGTCAAAGCCGCAGTGCAAAGCACCGTTCCGGGTGCTGGTATATGTCACGGGCGGCGTCGGCATAGTGGGTGAATTTATTTGCCCGGAAGTGCTGGAAGTCAAGAACTTTGAAGAAGCAGAGAAGAAAAGCAGGGTGCCTGCACATGATATTCATAACTATGCAGCAGGCAGCAGGCGCAAAGTGTACGGCTGGGAAATAACAGCTGTCAAAGAATATCCACGAACAGTGACGCTGGCAGAACTGGGAATAAAGCGTGCGCCGCAGTCGTGGCAGTATATGAGGTGAAAACATGAACCAGATACAACGTGAAAAGGTCATTGCAAAGCTGGCAAAGATACAAGCCCTTGCAGAACGTGGAGAGGGCGGCGA
>JAEDGE010000163.1 GCA_016297675.1 Oscillospiraceae bacterium | reverse complement strand
GAGTTCATCGCCCTGATTGCGGACAAGCTCCAATTGCAGTTAAAGTCAGCGGAGGCAGCCCAATTCTGAGGGATTGAGGCGTTTGAGCAGACTAATGAATCAATGATTGCAGCTGCAAAAAAGGTTTTTCATTCCGATAAACTTTTTTCGTTGCACCAATGAACACTCCTGATTGATTGGGTGAATTCAGGCCCAATAACCAGGAGTGTTTTTGCATGATAAAGAAAGAATTTTGACTGTAGCTTTATGTTTTCCGATATTTCCACAATGCAGCAATGGTGGAAACGATAGAAGCCATACAGGTGAAGAAAACCGTAGAGCCAATGGCTGCTGTGTAAACCAGCCATGATGCGCCATTGAGCAGCAAAAAGAATCTGGTTTTTTGCTCGCCTTTGGCAAAGACAGAGAACATGAGCATCACCGCACCAATGATGGGGAACAGCTGCAACAGATTATGCAGTGTCATTGCCCATGCGAAACCATCGGAAGAAACCATTCCATAGAAACCAAAGCCAGCATACAGGATGAAAAACAATATGGTTTCCCAAGCCAGCACCGCAGTTTGTTTTTTCTCATGCCACATGGATACAAGAGCTTGCACAATGGCAACCAGACATAGATAAACAGCTGAACCGGTTTGACCAAGCATCGCAAAACTCAATGCATTCAAGGCATTAACAGAAGCATTGCAGAACAGAATTTGGAATTTGGTGCGAAACAAGGGTGTTGCAATGGTAATGACTGTACCGATGAGCCCGAGGATTTGACCGAGAATATACATGGCGCACCACCTCAACGAAAACTGTTTTCCACCACGCCTGGCAGCAGGTCATAGATAGAGCAACCTATGATTTCTTCAAAATGAGCCTTGATTCCCAGAATCACTTTCCAGCGGTCGATGGTTGCTGGGTGTGTGCCATAGCGAATTGTCACATCTACAAAACGCTTTTCCAAAAGGCAAAAACCAGAGGGCAAGGCCAACGCATCGCAAAGCTGAACAAGAAGGTCATAATCATCATAGACAGCATATTTCACGAACTGCTCTATGAAGTCCTTATCCTCTTGCGGCATATCAAAGACACCGATGGATGAAGAAATGTCCTTGACCATAAAAGCGTGGGAGATGCAGATTTGAGCAGCTTTTTCCCAACCACGAGCCAGACAATAGCGGTATCCATCAATCAAATGCTTCTCAGATGTAATGCCTGCGTGTCTGCCGATGTCATGGAGAATGCCATAGATGTAGGCATCATCACTATCCAAATGAGGACAGCGTAATGCAATGTTTTCGCAGGCTTGAGCAACATAATGGGAATGGTTCGCCCAAGGGCCAGGATTGGCAGCCTCGGCTTCACGCAAGGCATTTTCTGCAGTGTGTCGTGTAAGCAGCATAAAAACCTCCACAAAGAAATTAGTTTACCGGCATTACGAAGCTTTATTGTGTTTTAATTAATGTTCGTAGGGCGGGGTCATGACCCCGCCCTACGAAATGGTGCGGTAAATACCGCTATAGCTTATTAAACCCGATAAATGAGAAAATGGGACTGGCTTTCACCAACCCCATCAGAGAATTAAGGAGCAGTGGAAAGTAGGCTTTTCCATTTCCTTCGCTGATAGTATAATGCAGTTGAGGCACAAAGGATATCCTATTTGTGCTTGTTTTTATCACAATCGTGCCAACCTTTCCGATAAGCGGCAGGCGTGCATCCATAATGCTCACGAAAAACCTTTCCGAAGTAGCTGCTGGAACTAAATCCGCAGCTGTATGCAATTTGCGTGATCGGTTCGGTGGTGTCCGCTAATCGCTGGCAGGCTTTCCGAAGCCGATAGCTCGTCATGTATTCTACAGGGGTCATGTGTAAATTCTCCTGGAACAGGCGGAAGCAGACACGCTTGCTTATGTGCGCCTGCTTCGCTACATCATCCACGCTGATTGACTGCTGGTAGTGGGAATGAATGAAACGCATCATGGATTTTATCTTCTCGTCAGAAGCGGTGAGCCTGGGGGTTGCTTCTAAATCACCACGAACAAGCTCAAACAGTTCAAGCCATATTTCTGTCAGCTGATGACGTAGCGTAAACTCGTATCCCCAACTGTCCTCGTCCAACTCAAAAGCCCTGCGAATCTTTTCCAGCAGAGCCGCCTGCTGCGGAACATCACAAGAGAGTGCAATCATCTCAATTCCAGTTGCAGAAGTGAGTGGTCGGATGTACTTTGCATCCATTCGGCTTGTTTGCACACCAGCAAGAAACTCAGAATCAAACAAATGCAAAAGCTGAATGGTTTCATCACCAGAAGGAACAACTCTGGAAGTATGCAGAACATTGGAATTGACAAAGCCACCCGAACCAGCAGGAAATATCCACTTCCCATTGGGCGTGGCGTACTCCAATGTGCCGCTCTCCATGTAAAACAACTCAACGGTTCTGTGCCAATGCCAGGGTATCGTAGGTTCAATGTACTTATCCAGCTCAGCACAGGAAGCAATGTATGGGAAATCCTGAGAAAAGCCGGGAAGCAATTCTTCGTTGCTTTCTTCATGGACTTGTATGCCTCTGATATACTGCATTTGGCTCACCTCTTAATTGATAATTCAATTTGGAGTTTGTCAAGCCGATTATACCATAGTATCGTCCCTAAAGGAAGTTGGTCATTTCAGCATTCGGTTGATGATTCCCAGCAGCATCAGCAGGTCATCCTCGCTGAGCTGTTTCATTCCATTGATTGCTTTTTGAATCAGAACCGGGTTTTCCATGGAGGTATCGAAAAATTCCTGGGGTGTGATCTCAAAGTAATCGCAGATAGCAAAAAACTCCTTTAAGGGCGGCAGAGCCTTTCCGGAGGAAATGTTGTAAATGTACCCTCGGCTGTGGCCCAGATCATAGCTCATTTGATACTCAGATACGCCCTTTTGGAGGCGCAGCTGGGTAATGCGGTCTTTGACAAACTCTTCGAACACGGTGATCACCTCTTCGTCCAATGATATTTGTAAAAGGAGTCTCTGGGATGAAGGTGGAGTAAAACCCTGCCGTGGGAGAACAGGTTTCGGGCCTGGGAGAAATGCGCAATTCGGCATAGAAACTACACAAAACCGTCCGAACTTTTAAGCCGGACGGTCTTATACTATTCTTCATCGTCATCTGCATATGAGACGATGTAATCCTTTTCAAAGTCTAAGTACAGGGACATGGGAACGCAGTTTGCGCTCCAGTTTTCCTTTGGAATCCTGTTCCACTGGGCTTCGATGGGAACAAAGGACATTTTTTCGTAAAATCCAGTCGCTTTTTTATCAGCCGCCAGAATAATATACTGTAGCCCCAGATGGTACTTGTGGAGCTCGTCAGCCTGATAAATCACATAATCAATCAGAGCTGTCCCAACACCCCGGCCCTCATACGCCTGATCCACGGCCAGCATGAATACTTCCATTGCGGGAATACCCGTAACATTTCCGTTGTCTTCCTGTGAAATGATGGCGCTGGTACGCAAGGAAACAAAACCCATGATACGGTTCAGGCACTCGTCGATGAACAGGTGGGTTGTTGTTCTTCCTGCTTGGAAATCACTCAAAGCAGATAATTGCAAATACTCCCGGTAAAAAGCACTGTTTTCACAAGAAGAAGGGTTGACGGAGAAGCTGCCCGCCAACCCGATATTTTCTTTGTTGATTACAGAAAAATGTGCATTTTCTATCATAATGCTTATTTTTTGATATATCTGGCAGTACGCTCCACAGCCTCGGCAATTCTCTTTGCATCGGCTTTGGGCTGCTTTTCGGCATCAGGCTTTTTGTTGCCGACGACATATACGGATTTGTTTGTCTTTGCGGTCATACAGCAATCATCCTCCTTGCTTATTTCTGGCAGTTCACCCAATCTGCACACTTCCTAACCGAACCATGTTTCGACAAAAGGATGCAGAACAATACCAACCTACAATTATTCTACATTAAAAGAATTCCTCTTGTCAAGTCCTCTTGGAAGTATATGCTATATTTGCAGAAAAAAGAGTCGAACGGTCTGGGGTGCAGCGCTTCTTCGGCTATACGGTATCCAGTACCAAGGGCAAGCCCACCAATTCGGAGTTCATCGCCCTGATTGCGGACAAGC
>JAEDGE010000162.1 GCA_016297675.1 Oscillospiraceae bacterium | reverse complement strand
TTTCCCAAAGAAATCCGGAAATTGATTTCCGTGGATAGAAAGATACAACACTTGACTTTTTGGGTTCCCCGTGCTATACTGCAAACAATGAGAAAAATCTATTTTATCTATAAATCATTTATGATTGCAAATAAAAATAGAGTATAGTCGGTTTGTAGGGCGGAAAGGAATCTTATGAAACAAAAGGCAATTCTCTTTGGTATTTTTCTTTGCTTGATTTTAGCAGGGATTGGCGGCAGTTATTTTGTAATGCATCGGCAGATTACGAACCGCACTGTTGTGATTACACAGGACGGAGAGGAATTGTACCGCATTGCAATGGATACGATAAAAGAACCATATACCATTGACATTCCGGGAGAGGATGGTGCATGGAATCGGGTTTTGATTTCTAAAGAGTCTGTGCAAATGGAATCTGCCAGCTGTCCGGATGGACTTTGTGTCCATCAGGGAGCAATTTCAGACGGTGTTTTACCGATTGTCTGTCTGCCAAATCGGGTACAGATTCAAATTATAGAAGAAAACACCGAAGGGACAGAGGAGGAATTGGATGCAAAAGTCGGTTAAACATCTGGTGACATTGGCGATGTTTACAACGATGTCGCTGGTTATTTTCGTGTTAGAAGCACAGATACCGGTTCCCGTTCCGATTCCGGGTATCAAATTGGGACTTGCAAATGTGATAACGCTTTTTGTTCTGCAAAAATATCGGATGCGGGATGCTCTCGCAGTTTTGATTATGCGGATACTGCTGGGGTCGCTGTTTACCGGAACATTGGTCAGTTGTTTTTATTCTTTGTGTGGTGGTTTGCTTTGTCTTTTTGGAATGGCACTGCTTTGTCATCTTCTTCACCGGAAACATCTTTGGTTTATCAGTGTTTGCGGTGCAATTCTGCACAATATTGGACAGATTCTTGCTGCCGTGCTGGTCATGCAGACCACACAAGTAATGTGGTATTTACCGTTTTTGCTGCTCAGTGGCTGTGTAACAGGATTATTTACAGGGCTTGCTGCTACCTTTTTGGTACGGCATTGGGAACACGCAACGAAAAAAAAGCAGACCGCTTCCTAAAGAGATACCATTTCTTTTTTGTGTTGAGATAAATCTATATGGAATGCGTGCCAGAATGGCAGTGAAAAAAGCGGACATTGTTCGGCAGGCATTCCATAGAAAGAGTGGTATCTATTTTTTACCGGACAGTTAGTCTTGTTTAACTTTCTAAAAAGAATCCGGAAAAAACAAGTGTTATTTTTGTAGGTCGGTTACAGGTTAGTTAAATCTAACTTCGATAGCATCGTTTTCCTGTCTATGCAGGTTACGATAGATTGATTTATACGGAGGTTATTATGAGAACACAAAAAAAGATGCGGATTGCAAGTGCTGCTATTGCTGCTTTATTGGCAGCAACACAAACAGCGATTCCTTTTTCTGCTTTTGCGGTAGAGCAGAAAGAATATGTCTACGGTACCGTAAATCTTCCTTATGCAGATTACTACTATGGAGAACTGAATGATGTAGAGGAAGATGCAACCCTTCAGTTGGAGGTAGTAGATCCAGCTGCTGCACTTCGTGCAGAGGGCTATTATGACGCCGTAACCAGTGCAACCAATGTAAAATCTGTGAAGTATGAAGCAACTTACTTTACAGAAAATGACGATGATTCAGTTACAGTAGAAGGCATCAAGGATGTTGCCGTTGCAGTTCCGGCAGAGTTGTACAATGAAGCAAAAACAGCAATCGAAACCGGTGCTGCTTGCCAAAATCAGCTTCTGAACATAGTCGGCAATCTGACTGTAAATGAAGACCAGACAGTTGTACCGACTGAATATAAAGTTCTGAACGGGGATGGCACCCTGACTGCGATGCGGGATGCAAAGGAAGCTGTCACCGTTTCAGATGCAACGATTGAGGTAAGTACGAATACGACCTATGGGAATTATCAACTGCGTATTGTAGAGGCGGATGCGGACAATAGTTTGTTGCCGAGTGCTTCTAATATGGAAGGTGTTGTCATCACGATGACAGATGATTCTAAATATGCAATGCTGCACGTAGATAACTTGTGGCTGAGAACAGGAGAAATTGCTTGGGTAACAACCGATAATTTTATAGTACATAATGCAAATACTTTAAAATATAAGAGCTTTGAAGATACTGTCGGAAAGAGCGTAGCAAGTGTTCGTTACATCATTCGTGATGGTGCGGATGTCACTTATACAGCAGGGGAAAATGGTGCTTATCTGCCAATTCTTCATGATGGTACTGCTTCTGTAGAAGCAACACCGATCTCATCTGGTGCTGTTACAGTAACTTTGGAGAACTTGCCGGAAACATATCAAGCAACTGCTGTCATGAATGGGGTAGAAACAACTTATGCAGATGGTGTTCTGACATTTTCTCCGGACACGGTACAGCCGGGCAGCTATACCATTACTGTTTCAGATGCAAATGGTGTTTACGCTCCAATTTCCGTTAGTGTTGTTCTGACGACCGAACAGATGCCGGCTGCATTCGATGCAGAAACAAATTCTCTTGTTGCAGCGGAGGGCATAAGTGAAACAGATTTTGCAAATTATTTGTCTAAATTGTCCACAGCTACAATAAATGGAGAAACGTATACATTATCTGGAAGAGGTGCTACTAAGATTTTCGATTCCCAAACGGGTGCACTGGATTTGGAAGTTATGAAGAATAATATTCCTGTTTTTGGAGAAAGCGGTGACTATGAAATGACAGTCATGGCTACTGGTTATACCGTTCCGTTGATATTTACAGTTACTGTCCCAGAAAAGACGGAGGAAAAAGGGGACATGGATAACAATGGTACGGTTTCAGTAGAAGATGCTGTATTGGTTTTGACCTATTATGCACAGCAGTCTGCTGGTCTGAATCCATCTGAAAATACACAATTTGCAAATATCCATCTGGGTGATATAGATGGCGATGGTACAATTTCAGTAGAAGATGCTGTTTCCATCTTAACCTATTACGCACAGCAGTCAGCCGGTTTGAATCCCACTTGGGACGCTGTCAACGGATAGGGCTCCATCCTTTTCGCTGTTCCGAAATGATACAAAGAAACAGAGCTGTTTGCATACAACCATGCAGCAGCTCTGTTCTTTTTTGGAATGAAAGTACTTTTTTCCATATTTCTGAATATTTTGCGGAGTACTTGCAAATCTGGGAGCAGCGGTGTATAATGGATTTTGGGATAATTTTATTTGATTTTTGGGTGTTTTTTGTACCTTTGAGAGGCAATGGAGGTCAATTTTATGAAACAGTCTGGGTTTCTTCTTTTGAGTGGAATGGCAGCTGCATTTCTTTTTTGTGCCTGTACCGCATCTTCGGATTCTTTAGCAACAAAAATGGAACAGGAAGTGTCCAGTTTTCCTGTGCAGCAAATAGAACAAACAACTGCGGTACAAACGACAGTTGTTACAACGACAACAGAGCGAACGCCGCAATTATTGGAAACCATTCCGGAACGTGTGGTGCTGGAGGTAGAACCCATTTTTCAAAATCCAGAGCTGCCGACTGGTTGTGAAATTACTTCCTTGACAGCGTTGCTGCAATATCTTGGTTTTGATGTAGAAAAAGAGACAATGGCAAATGAATATCTGTTCTGTACATATGATACTGCAAAATATACCTTGGAAGATGCGTATGTTGGAACGCCGGATGCAGAGGATGGATTTGGATGTTATGCTCCGGTACTGGTTGATGCCGCAGACCGTTACTTACAGACACAGAACGGGGAACAAAAAGCCATTGACCTGACTGGCAGCAATGAAGAAACGATTTGCCGTTATGTGGCAAGTGGCTATCCGGTTGTGATGTGGATTACCATCGGGCTTTATGATGTGTATGAAGAACTTGGCTGGACAACGGAAGACGGAGAAGAAGTCATGTGGTGTGAATTGGAGCATTGCGTTTTACTGCATGGATATGACAAAGAGGAAGATACCGTTTATGTATGCGATCCGATGAACGGCGATGTAACCTATGATATGGAGCGATATTTTCAGATTTATGAAGATATGCATAGAAGAGCGATGACTATTTACTGAGTAGAAAGTGACAGGAGCAATGCTGGGTAGACACGGAAATCAATTTTTAATAACGGTGTAAATTTTTTCGCCGCAGGTGACTATGGTCAAGCTGATTCAGCTTGGCGAGGGTGATTCCCCACAGTGTGGGCAAT
>JAEDGE010000161.1 GCA_016297675.1 Oscillospiraceae bacterium | reverse complement strand
GTCAAGGCGACGGAGAACGGTTGCAGTCTCAACATATCGATTGCAATGCCGGAGAAGTGCATCAGCCGCGCTCACTCTAACAGTTGTCGCCGCCTTTTCGTCGCGAATAACGGAAAGTAAAGCGTCAACGGCTTCACACAGTCCCGCCGCCATTGTGCTTGCTGCCGTGGACAATACAAGCCCCTGCATTTGGTCGTACTGCTGCCGGAAAGAATCGTCCTGCAGGCGTTTGTAAACGGCGTTTCTGGTTATCCCAAGCGTTTGCGCCGCACCTGATACGCCACCATAAAGCAGCATGGTTTCAATCAATTTTTCATCGCTAATCTTTTTAGGCATAGTTATCCCCCCTTAAATCGCTTGAATTATGTAAACTTCTCATAATTTTTCGCTCCTGCAAAGTTGTAGTCCACCATCACACAGCACATCCATCCGCCTGATTCTGTTCTGCCTTTCGCTCCCAGTACGATTCCCGGTAGCCTTTTGTCTTTTCGGGGTTTGCATCTCTCCACTCTTTTGCATATCGGTTCATTGCATCCCGGTTGGCTCTACGCCAGTTTCGGTTATACTCCCGGATGGATTGACGGTTTTCCTCTCTCCATTTACGCATATATTCCCGGCGTGCCTCTTTTGCTGCATCTGTCATAGTAAAAAATCATTTCTTTCTGTAATTCCGCTGTTTAGTACAGGTAGTACAGGAAAAACGGCCTTTTGTAAAACTTTCTGGTGTATACTGTCTATATGGCTACATCGTATTACTTTTAGGGGAATGTGCTGTACTAACCGTACTAAAAGCCGAAAAACCATTGAAATTCAAGGCTTTTTGGTAGTACAGCACACCCCCCTTTTGCTGTCATTATGCTGTACTTTGCTGTACTTTTTTCAATCCGTATTTACCATCAACAGCCCATTTGTACCGTGGTAGCAATCTCACCCTTTGTTGCTTTCCTGCGAGGGTTTTTCTTTCTGCGGTAATGCCTAGACGGTCAAGTGCCTTTCCGATCTGCTCCACACTATAGGGCCGCAAACAATCATGTTCCGCCTTAAAGTCGGTAACGGTAGAAAGCGCAAAAATGTATGTTGATGTATCCGCCTCCGCCTTTGCCAAAATATCCTCGATTTCGGATTGTGCTTTCAGCGGCTTTTCATGTTCTGTGTTTCGTTTGGCAAGCTGATCTTGTTCCTGTTTGGTCAGCCTGAATCCCTGTGGTGCTGTGGAGGCTTCCAATTCGATCTGTTTCCAAAGCTGGAGGATATTCAAATCGTCCAGTCCATCAAGGTCGATTGCACCAACAGGCACAGTCCAAAACCGCCTCGATCCTGTAGGGTCAATCAAAAACCGCTCTGTGTTACAGGTTGCGATTAAAGATGTGCGGCGGCACAGGGTCTGGTCTGTCCGTCCATAGGGAAGCCGGTATTCGTCAATCTCTGCTGTGACAAATGCCTTCAGCCGTTCCAGGTCGCTGCGAAGCGTGCTTTCGATTTCGCCCCATTCACATATCCAGCAGGAAGTGCAGCGGCGAATTGTGTCTTTATCCCGGTTATCCAAATATTGTCCCAGCTTCACTAACTCAGGCAATACCGCAATTTTGCGGACAAAACTTGTTTTTCCACACCCTTGCTTACCTTGTAGCACCAACAGACCGTCTGCGCCATAGGCATGATCTATTTGATTGTTCGCCATGCTGATACATTGCCAAAGCCATTTATGCACCAAAGTTTGAGAAAGTGTATCATCTTCGGAAATGCCCAGAATGTTGTATAATATCGGTAGACGGTCTACGCCATCCCACAGAGGGGAATTTTCGAGCATGACGGTCACAGGGTTATATCTGTGTTTGCCAGCTATAACGCCAAGCAAGTCCGCCACAAGCCCTCTATCGCACATATACCGCTTTTTAAGTTGGTCATGGATTATGATGTGTAACTCGGTTTTGACAGTTTCAGGGTTGTATATGGGGTCTACGCCATCAACCTCGATGGAATGGGCTATGCAGTTATACGCAATTTTTATACCATTGCGATCCAGCCATTTTTCCAAATCTGCCACAGTCAGCAACGGCTTGTTTTTCCTTTCCTTTTTGGGCTTACCGTCCTGCTCTGTGGGTTCTGCTTCCATTTCATAGCTTCCTCCCTCTGGATACCGCATAACAGAATCAAAAATTGTTCCCAATTCTGCATCCCTTAACATCGGGGAAAATCTCTCTTTGTTTATCGCTTTCATTCTCTCCATTATTTGTGTGGGTGGGATAGCTTGCGATCTCATACTTGCTGCAAATCGAAACATTGTATCATTACGCTTTCCAACCGGCACCATATCCGGCAAGGCAAAATGTTCTTTTCCCTCTATTTGGTTTACACTCTTTTTAGCAAGTAACTCCACCCATCGGTGAGGCAGTTCCGCAAGCTCCGTTTCGTTTGGTATGCTGGATAACTCCCATTCATAGCGGTTACCGCTTTCGTGTACGCTTGGAGGGGCTACGACGTATCCGCCGTTTGCTCGAACATCAATATCCGGTGCGATGTCACTTTCTGAATTGCGGATGTCATACCCAACAGGGTATTGGAAATAAAGGTGGCGCCCTCCTCCGCCGGAAATACCTTCCCATGTATGGGGAAGTTCGCCATATTTTTTCTCCAACTCTGCAAGGCTTTCGTCACCATATTTTCCCTCATGGTGCTTTATGTCCACATCGATCACAATCAGGCCGTTTGCTTCACCTGTAGCAAGCCCAATATTTGCATGGGGATATTTCGTCCACCATTCCATTATCTGCTTGCTGTCCGTGGTAGCATCCTTGCAGCCGTTTCCGCCCTTTTCTTTGCTGATAGCAGGTACTTTGGTCCTTGCTGCAAGGGGAAAAATTGCAAGAGGTGGACGGTTGCCGTTTGTCTTTGTATAGGCCAACGCCGCTTTAATCAAACAGCATCACCGCCTTTTTTCTTTCGGGTGTCCAGTTTACCCAATGCAATCAAGAATTCTGGTGTCGCATCGAATAGCCAAGCACTATATTCCGGGGCCCATGGATTGACGGTTATCCGTCCCACAAATCCAGCTTCCATCAGTTTGGATGCAATGCTCGGTCTTGTGATTAACTTTGTTTTCATTGCCACATCGTCACCCCCTCAAAGCTGCTGCAACTGTTCAACCAAACGATCATAATTGATTAAAATCTTTTTGGTTTCTCCAACAGTTATGGAGGGGAGCTGTCCAGCCTTTGCCATCAGCCGGAGGCTATGCTCTGGCAAGATTCCTGTCTGTGCCACTTGTCGAATGGTCAGCATCCGGGGATGGGTTTGCGTTCTGTTTACACCGTTGTACATTTCTTTTCGTTTCCTTTCACATAAGATTTAGAAAACAAAAAAGGAACGGCACACTCTTTGTGTGTCGCTCCCTACAACGAAAAACGACAGGGACACACAAAAATAGATAGAGTGAGTCTATCCGTTTTGCGTTACCCTGTCCGAAAACCGTCTATCAAGATAATACATTCACGATCATCTCTCACCGGGTTACTTCTTATATCAGACATACCGCACTATTTTTAAGCCATCCTTCAACGGTTGCGGTCAGCGTATTAGGCTAGAACATGCTGAGTTTCTTTACAGCTTTTGCACAACTCACATTGTGCTGGGGCAGCATTCCGTCATCCCCATTGGTAACTAGCGCTATTCAGTTTTTGTTTCTATTGTTAGTATACTACAATTTTTCGATTTGTCAACCCCCTTTTTGTTTCTTGTTTTAACTTTTTTACATCGTATTGATATAATGTCAACAACTATTTATAATTATTGATAACTTTTCTATGCTTTTTCTTGTTTGACCTCTTGATTTCCTCTATCAACAATGATATACTATGTACAGAATCAAACAGGAGGCGGCAATTATGGCAAGTATTTCACCCTATAAGAACAAGGACGGTGTTATTGTTTCCTATCGTTTCCGGGCATGTGTTGGTCGGGATGAATTAGGTAAGCAGCAGTTTGCCACAAAAACGGTTAAACTAACCGACAAAGAAACGAAGCTCACCCCCAAAAAGCTGGAGGGAGAAATGCAACGGCAAGCGGACAACTGGGAGAAAGATATTCTTGCCGGGCGTGTCCCTGTCAAGCGTAACACTTTCCGCTTTTTCGTGGAGCAAATTTGGTGGGAAAATCATGTGCTGAACGGTGAACACAAGGCGGCAACGGTGGAGTTTTACAAGAACATGAC
>JAEDGE010000018.1 GCA_016297675.1 Oscillospiraceae bacterium | reverse complement strand
GCTTGTGTTCCGCATCTGGTCGGATTTTTTGCCGCAGATTTCGGATGTCATGAACGCCTGCTAAAATCACAGATTGAAATGTCGGTCGTTTATTACGCTGCAAATAATATCCTCTTAACTGTGCCAAAAAATCCAGAAACACCTGATTATTAGCGGCACTGTCCACCTCATCAATCATTAAAATAATTTTTTTATCATTCAGCTTACATATAAAGCTTAGTTTTCGGAAGAGAGCAACCAAATTGGTGATGCCATCCAGTTGTGATTTTGAAATGTTCATAAGGGCATCTTGATTGGAAAACATTGCAGCTTCGATAAAAGCATCTGCAAAAGCGTTTGCAAAGATTGCTTCATTTTCAAACATTGCTGTGCTCATCTGACTCTGAAAATCCAAAAAAATCACAGAATATTGCTGCTTTAAATATTCTTGTAGTGCATCCAGCATGGTCGTTTTTCCATATTGTCTACCCTTATTTATGGTAAAGTACTGTCCTGCGTCCACCATCTTTTTGATCTGTGCCAGACGACTGTCCAGATTGACCATGTAATGTTCCTGTGGATTGCAAGACCCTGTAATGTTGAAATATCGGTTCATGCTATCGCCCCCTTACAACTCTATTCTATTATATCATAACGACACGCAAAAAACAACTGCATTCTTGTAATCTCAAAAATGTAAACTGTTCAAATCAGATTTTTTGAACAAAATGAAATAGAATACTTCATTCAAAGTACAATGCACGGAAATCAATTTTCGGATTTCCTTGGGAAAACTTGTCTGAACCGTCCGGCAGATTCGCTACGCTGTCTGCCTGTGACCGCAGTTCGCCTGCGGCGTAGAATTTATACCATCATTTAAAAATTGATTTCCGTGAGTACGATGTTACTGAATTTGCGTTATGATGAAACTAAACAAAATAAAAAAGAAAGAACCAAAATTCCAGCAAAAAGCACCGCATAACCGGACAGAATCCCCAGTTATACAGTGCTTTTTTGTATCTTCAAAACTATGTTTAAGTTTACTCGCCATGTCCGGCATCCAATACAATAACGGGCGGTTCATAAGGGGGACGAACTGCCAATGTTTGTATGGCTTTTTCTGCTTTCTCCCCACCGAAATAAACCCCGGTAATACTACAGGCACAGACAAGCAGGATAATAACGGTACGCCGAATGACTTTTTTTGTCAGTTGTTTCATGCCATCTCCTCCATTTTATTTGATATGTCATTTTATGAAACAGTTTTGCATATTATACATCTGTCAGCCATACCACATACAAAATATCATACCTCTTTTCATCGTACAAATAAACTGCACTGACTGGTTCTCCTATTCACAGAAAAGATAGAAAAAATTTTATCTTTATATGATTTCTCCTATTGACATGGAGTGTACTCAAAGTGTTATGATAAGGGTACACATTTTTATCCGATTACAGACAAGGAGACTACGATCATGCAAAAGAAAATCACGATGAAAAAAAACATCTCTATGAAAGCCGTACTCACGGGTTCTGCCATTCTTGCAGCCATTCTGCTGCCACAGCTATTTCATGCTGTCGGTGTTCTTTCCGGTATCGGCTCTGCAGCTGGTGCGGCATTCCTGCCCATGCATATTCCAGTCCTGCTGGCTGGCTTCCTTGGCGGTCCGTTGGTCGGCATTCTTGCTGGTGCACTCAGTCCGCTTATCAGCTTCTGGATCTCCGGCATGCCGGCTCTGCCCATGCTGCCGTTTATGATGATCGAACTGGGCATATACGGTTTGACTGCCGGACTGCTGACAAAGACCAAACTGCCGCTATTTGTTCAGCTGCTCCTGACACAGATTGCAGGACGAGCTGCCAGAATTGCTGCCGGACTCATTTCTATCTATCTGTTTGACAACCCGACTTTGACCGTTGCTTCCGCCTGCTGGACATTTATCACAGCCGGTGCATTCGGAATTCTGCTGCAATGGGCATTGATACCATTGTTTACAAAATATCTGAAAGGAATCCAAGAACGCTATGTCTGATTTGGAACGTGCAAAATCTCTGCTTGCAGGCGGACAGTACACCTGTGTACTTTGCAAGGATGATGTAACACTTACCAGCACATTGACAGGAATTCAGCCAATGGTACACTATTTACAAAAGCAAACCGATTTACAGGGCTTCTCTGCCGCAGATAAAATCGTGGGCAAGGCTGCTGCTATGCTGTTTGTACTCGCAGGGGTAAAAGCGGTTTATGCCACTGTCATGAGTATGGATGCAATTGCAATACTGAAACAAAACAACATTGCCGCAAGCTGTGCAGTGCAAACAAAAGAGATTCTCAACCGCAAAGGGACTGGCATCTGCCCAATGGAACAGGCAGTACAAAATATTCAGCAACCGGAAGCTGCCTATGCAGCTGTCCAAACCAAACTGCAACAGCTACAGCATACAAAATCAAATAAAACAGAGGAGAAAAGAACATGAAAAAACTGGGATTTGGCATGATGCGACTGTCGCTTCTGGATGAAAATGACCAGACAAGCTTTGACCTGCCGCAGATTTGCGATATGGTAGATACGCTTTTGGATAGAGGATTTACCTATTTTGACACTGCCTATATGTATCACAACTTTGAAAGCGAACGTGTTGTGAAAGAAGCCCTTGTCAAACGGCACCCTCGGGAATCATTTTTACTGGCAGACAAGCTGCCGACTATGTTCCTGAAAAAAGAAGAAGACATGGAACGCATTTTTCAGGAACAGCTGGAAAAAACCGGTGCCGGTTACTTCGATTATTATTTGCTGCACTGCCTGAATGCAGAAAACTATGCCATCACAGAAAAATTCCACGCCTTTGACTTTGCAATGCAGAAAAAACAAGCGGGGCTTGTCCGCAAAGTTGGCTTTTCTTATCATGACAATGCAGAATTATTAGATGAAATTTTAACAGCACATCCGGAAACCGAATTTGTACAGCTGCAAATGAATTATTTGGACTGGGAAAGTGAGACCGTACAATCCAGAAAGTGTTATGAAGTTGCTTTGAAACATGGCAAGGACATCATTGTCATGGAACCAGTGAAAGGCGGGACACTGGCAGTTGTTCCGCCGGCAGCAGAAACCTTGCTGAAAACAAAAAATCCAACCATGTCCATCCCCTCTTGGGCAATTCGCTTTGCAGCCAGCCAAAAACAAGTCATCATGGTACTGAGCGGCATGAGCAATCGGGCACAACTGCTTGACAATCTGGGATATATGGAACACTTCCAGCCACTAACAGACGAAGAACAGGCATGCTGTATGCAGGTAGCGGATATCATAAACGCCAGCATTGCCATTCCATGTACTGCCTGCCGCTACTGTGTAGACGGATGTCCAAAGCAAATTCCGATTCCGGATTATTTTGCATTGTATAATGCAGATATGCAGGAAATCGAAAAGCCGTTTAATGTACAGGAAACATACTATGATAATC
Organism: Oscillospiraceae bacterium; assembly: GCA_016297675.1. Classification (GTDB taxonomy): domain Bacteria; phylum Bacillota; class Clostridia; order Oscillospirales; family Ruminococcaceae; genus Ruminococcus_C. The sequence goes on along the minus strand of JAEDGE010000018.1, from coordinate 17,093 downwards.
TGGCACTGAAAAACGGAAAAGCCAGCGACTGCATTCGCTGTGGACAGTGTGAACAGCATTGTCCACAACAACTGCACATTATGGACTTCCTAAAAACGGTTGCCGCCCACTTTGAAACGGAGTAAAACAAATCTACTATCAACAAAAAGACCGCGTACATTCCGAATGTCTGTACACGGTCTTTTTTCGATCATTATCCTATATGATTTTATTTTTTACTTGGAAACAATCAGACTCTTGCCTGTCATTTCTTCCGGCTGCGGCAATTCCAGCAACTGTAACATCGTCGGTGCAATGTCCGCCAACACGCCGCCTTCCCGCAGTTCACAGTCTTCTCCGACCACAATAAATGGAACCGGATTGGTTGTATGAGCGGTAAATGGTTCCCCATTTGGCTCGTACATCTTATCTGCATTGCCGTGGTCAGCGGTAATCAGAGCGACACCGCCTTTTTCCAGAATGGCATCCACCATTCTGCCAACACAGGTATCCACAGCTTCTACAGCTGCCTTTGCTGCGTCAAAAATACCAGTATGACCAACCATATCACAATTTGCATAATTCAGAATGATGACATCATACTTTTCCTCTTCAATTGCCTTTACAACTGCATCTGTTACTTCATATGCACTCATCTCCGGCTTCAGGTCAAAGGTTGGTACATCCGGACTCGGAATCAAAATCCGGTCTTCGCCCTCAAATACCTTTTCTTCCCCGCCATTGAAGAAGAACGTAACGTGTGCATACTTCTGGGTTTCTGCGATTCGCAGCTGTGTCTTTCCGCACTTGCTCAGATATTCACCCAGTGTCATGTGCAGCTGTTCCGGCGGATAGGCAACAGTTACATTCGGCATGGTAGCATCATACTGTGCCATGCAAACGAAATGCAACGGGAAGAAGCCCTTCTTCCGTGCAAAACCACTGAATGCCGGATCGACAAAGCTTCTGGTAATCTGTCTTGCACGGTCTGGACGGAAGTTAAAGAAAACAACGCTGTCATTTTCCTGAATCATGCCGTTTGGATCAATCACAGTCGGCAGCATGAATTCATCGGTTACTTCCTTGGCATAGGAATCTTCAATTGCCTGTACCGGATCGGTTCCGGTTTCGCCTTCGCCATAAACCATTGCCGCATACGCCTTTTCTACCCGATCCCATGCATTGTCACGATCCATTGCATAATACCGTCCGGAAATTGTTGCAACCTTGCCAACACCGATTTCCTGCATCTTTTCACAGGTAGTTTTCATAAAACCAGCTGCGGATGCTGGCGGTTCGTCTCTGCCGTCCAGAAAAGCATGAATGTAAACCTTTTCCAGTCCATTCCGCTTTGCCATCTCCAGCAATCCGAACAGATGTTCCATATGGCTGTGTACACCGCCCGGTGACAACAATCCCATCAGATGCAGTGCACTGCCCTTCTGCTTACAATTTTCCATCGCATCACAAAGTGCTTTGTTCTGGAAGAACACACCGTCTTGAATGTCCTTTGTGATCTTCACCAGCATCTGATATACAATTCTGCCGGCACCAATATTGGTGTGACCAACCTCAGAATTGCCCATCTGTCCATCCGGCAGACCAACATCCAGACCGCTTGCACCAATCAGGGTATGCGGTCCCTTCAAAAACTTGTCCAGATTTGGCTTCTTAGCTGCCCGAATGGCATTGCCGTAATCATCCTGATTGTAGCCGAAGCCGTCCATAATAATCAATGCAACTGGTTTTTTGCTCATCATCATTCTTCCTTTCAAAAACAGGCGGTCAAAAACCGCCTGTCTCTTTTTTGATTGTATCGAAATGGGCTTACTTAGAAGCTTCTTCCAGCAGAACACCAAACTTTTCTGCAACCAGAGAAGCACCGCCGATCAGACCGCCGTCAATATTCTCCTTTGCCAGCAGTTCTGCACAGTTCTTTTCATTCATGGAACCACCGTACTGAATGGTCATGCCATCCGCGATTTCCTGTCCAAACATACCAGAAACCGTCTTCCGGATAAAGGCACAAACTTCTTCTGCCTGATCTGCGGTTGCAGTCTTGCCTGTGCCAATTGCCCATACTGGCTCATAAGCGATGATCACATTCTTGATGCACTTTTCGCAGGCATCATGCAGAGCAACCTTAACCTGCTTTGCAACAACTTCTTCTGTGATGCCCAGTTCCCGTTCTTCCAGTGTTTCTCCAACACACAGAATGACGGTCATGCCAGCCTTCAGAGCAGCCATGGTTCTCTTGCTAACGGTTTCGTCGGTTTCTCCGAAGTACTGTCTTCTTTCAGAGTGACCAACAATGACATACTTGACACCCATCTCTGTCAGCATATCCGCAGAAATTTCACCGGTATAAGCACCTTTTTCAGCGAAATGTACGTTTTCTGCACCCACTTCAATGTTGGTACCCTCTGTCAGCCGCAGAGCGGTTTCCAGATTGGTAAACGGTACGCAGATAATCACACCGCAGGTCTTATCCGCAGCAATCGGCTTCAGTGCTTCAATCAACTCTGCTGCTTCCTTGCGGTTCTTATTCATTTTCCAGTTACCAGCAATCACTGCTTTTCTCAATGCCTTGTTCATCGTGAACAGCTCCTTATTCTTTATTTTCTTTTCTGTCTTTTTTTCCGGCATTTGCCGGCAATCCCTTTACCGATTCTGCTGACAGGCTGTTTTCACAGCCGTTGCCCTTATTATCACTGCCGTTATAACTGCCAATGACAATTCCCTTTGAAAACGGGACTGCCAACATACCCAATACCACACCGCACAGCACGCCGCAGACAAACGGCAAGACCGCTTCTGGATGGGTTTCTACGGTTTGTTTCCAGATCTTTTTCATCTGATTTCACATCCTTTCGGGACTGGAACAGCCGCCTCTTTTCTACAGGGAAAGAAGCGGTACTGTTTCCGAAAGAAGTTTACTTATTTGCAATGACTGCAACACCCGGCAGTTCCTTGCCTTCGAGGTATTCCAGAGAAGCACCGCCACCAGTGGAAATGTGGCTCATCTTATCTGCAAAGCCCAACTGCATTACGGCTGCTGCGGAGTCACCACCGCCAATGATGGTGGTTGCATCGGTATCTGCCAAAGCCTGTGCCACTGCAATGGTACCCTTTGCCAGAACCGGATTTTCAAATACACCCATCGGACCGTTCCAAACAACCGTCTTTGCAGACTTCACAGCATCCGCAAAGAGAGCCTGTGTCTTTTCGCCGATATCCAGACCCATTCTGTCAGCCGGCAGATGTTCAGAGGAATAAGTTTCTACTTCGATTTCTGCATCAATCGGATTCGGGAAATCCTTTGCAGTGACAGTATCAATCGGCAGCAGGAGCTGCTTGCCGTTTGCCTTTGCCTTTGCGATCATTTCCTTGCAGTAATCCAGCTTGGTATCATCTACGAGAGAAGTACCAACTTCATAGCCTTCTGCCTTCAGGAAAGTATATGCCATACCGCCGCCGATAATTAAAGTATCGCACTTTTCGAGCAAGTTGGAAATGACATTCAGCTTATCTGCAACCTTTGCACCGCCAAGGATGGCAACAAACGGACGAACCGGATCTTCAACAGCGTTGCCGAGGAACTGAATTTCCTTCTGCATCAAATAACCAACTGCTGTGGTATCTACAAACTTGGTCACACCAGCAGTAGAAGCATGTGCTCTGTGGGCACTGCCGAATGCATCCATTACAAATACATCCGCCAGAGAAGCCAGTTCCTTGCTGAATTCTTCGCCGTTCTTGGTTTCCTCTGCACCACGGAATCTGGTGTTTTCCAGAACGATGATTTCGCCATCCTGCATTGCATCTACAGCAGCCTTTACGCTGTCATCTACCACTTTATCAGACGGTACAAATGTAACCTTTGCAGAAACCAGTTCTGCCAGACGGTCAGCAGCTGCCTTCAGAGAGAACTTTGCCTCCGGACCATTCTTCGGCTTGCCCAAATGAGAGCAAAGAATCACCTTACCGCCTTCGGAAACGAGCTTGTTAATCGTCGGCAATGCAGCCTGAATCCGGTTGTCGTTGGTAATCACGCCATCTTTCATCGGTACGTTAAAGTCTACCCGTACAAGCACCCGCTTGCCCTTTACATTAATATCGTCTACTGTTACTTTGTTCAAACCTGCCATTTTCTGACATCCTTTCATGATAAATGTAAACCTTTGCAGTGCCATTGCACTGTACTCTTTTATTTTACACTATTTTACTGCAATTTGCAAGCACTTATCCAAATATTTTAAAAATCTTTTCGGATTCTTTTTCTACAAACGCACTTACTGTGCAAATAGCCATATTTTCTATTGATATTTTAAAATATTTTCTAAAATAAAAGAACCGACTTATATTTTTCAAGCCGGTTCCTACTTTAATAAAAATATCTATTTCTTGTATATTATACGAATTACTTTACAAAAAAATTTTTACTGGATTTCTGTCGTCATTTCCTCTGACAATGTCGTCTCTGTAGAATCCATCCCCGACACTGCTGTTGTTGTCACAACCGCACTTCTTTCCTGATAAGCTACGATAAATCCGCCCATGTTATCACCAGAAACAGTATAAACCGCATCTTGCGGGACTGCAATCTGCGTGCTGCCTTCGCTGTTTGCTGCGGTATAGAACACAGACCATTCCCCGCTGGTCGTTTTTACTTCAAGCGGACTCCGTGCTGTGTAACTCTGTATATTGTCCAGATATTCCTCCAGACACAATCCATTCTCATAAATATAGGAAGCATGTGGTATCCCAACATACCGGAACGTATAAGCTCTTGGACTGATCCCCGTCTTGTCTGCTTTACCATCTGGATACCGCAGAACAAAACCATATTCCGCAGCATGTTCTGCAATCCACGCATAATCACCGGTGGCTGCATAATAGTTAGAGCTTGTCCCATCCGGATAAATGACAAGGTCAAAGGAACGTGCTGTATGGTAGTCAGAATAACCGCCCGGCAGCATTGTTTTCTTACTCTCATAAAACTCTGCCTGTACTTCTCTGGTACGATATCCGCTGACTATCATAATATCATTATTTTCATAAATATTGTAATATGCCTGCATCAATTGATTGAAATGATCAATCACATCCGCATCCAATGAAACCTCCATATCGCTGACGCCATAACAGGTATTTCTACCTTCGTAAACCGTTTCCAATGTCACATCATCTGCTGCAAACGTATAAGCATGATCTGCATTCACAAGTATCAGACTGCCCTTATGTACATCCTCTGCGGTCAATGCCAATGTTTTTTCCGGCGGTTCGGTAGAAATCTGTGTGGTCGTTGTGACCGTTTCTCCAGTCTTATTTTCTGATGCACTGTCATCCTTACCGCACTGCTTTATCCCCATCACCATCAGACAAATTAATCCGATCAGTATCAATAGTACCAGTAAAATCCGGTCATATCGAACCCTTGGCTTTTTCCCCTGTGGTGGCCTGCCAGATGGTGTCCCCGTTCGATTTGCCGCAACAGGACGATGATTTATCGGTGGAGGCTGTGTAGAGCCAGACTGTCGTTGCGTCATATTCCGCATTGATGAGGCAGCACTTTTCGTTGATGGATGCTGCACATGATTTCCCATCGTTTGTCGATTTTTTATTTGATTTTGGATCGAATCCCAAGCTGACATATCATTTCTTCCCTCTCTTTCAAAAATGAATCCGCAAAAAGCGTATTTACAAGCATACGCATTCTTAGCATTTCTATTTTATCATAAACACACGCATTTGTAAATACGCCTGCTGTTAAAATGGCACTTAGCACAATTTCCGGCTTTTATTTTTGGACAATCGTTACAACAACAATGGTATCATTTTGTCACATTTTCACACGTCTTGTCGTTATAATCCGTTATATTTATTTCACATTTAATGAGAAATTTACAAAAATCACACTGACATATCGATGCCTTTATTACAGTGCGTGTTGTTTTTCAGTGTCTTTTCTGCCATCCGGTTTTTCTATCGTTTTCTCCATTCTTTATAGTATACGTGCTAATATGCCATAAAAAATTTACATTTTTTCGACTGTTTTCCTTGACAGTCGCTCACAATTGTGGTATAATAAAAAAACCGCATGGGTTCAGGTCGAAAATCACGACACTGTCGTGTGCCTGAAACAGCGAGTTTGTAAAGAAGGCAGGTGCATACACATGTACGCAGTCATTGAAACCGGCGGAAAGCAGTATCAGGTAAAGCAGGGAGACGTTGTTTTTATCGAAAAGCTGAACGCTGAAGAAGAATCTACCGTTACCTTCGACAAGGTTGTTGCAGTCAGCACAGAATCTGGTCTGAATGTTGGCACACCGTATGTTGCAGGTGCAACCGTCAGTGCAAAGGTACTGAAGAACGGCAAGGCAAAGAAGATCACTGTTATGACTTACAAGCCGAAGAAGTCCGAAAAGAAAAAGCAGGGTCACAGACAGCCGTATACCAAGGTACAGATCGAAGCCATTCAGGCATAAGTCCCCTGTATCATGATTACCGCCACATTTTTAAAACGCAATCAAGCATTCATCAGCGTTTCCGTTTCCGGACATGCTGGTTTTGCCGATGCAGGACAGGATGTCATTTGTGCCAGCGTTTCCGCTTCTGTACAGATGACCGCAAATCTGCTTACAGAGATTTATCATCTGCCGGCTGAGATTGCAGTGGAGGGAAACCGCATTTCGATTTCTGTTGCTTCCATACAGAATGAACATGCAAATCTGCTTTTACAGGGCTTGTTTCTGCAATTGCAGCTCTTAATGGAAGAAGCACCGGACTGCATCCGCATACGGGTTGCTTCCGCCCCGTAAATTTTTTACGGGTCACTGAAACTGAAACACACGGAGGTGTAATTAACCATGTTGAAGATTAGTATGCAATTCTTTGCACATAAAAAAGGTTCTGGTTCTACCAAGAACGGCCGTGATTCCGAATCCAAGCGGCTGGGTGTTAAGCGGGCAGATGGTCAGTTCGTAAAGGCTGGCAACATTCTCGTTCGTCAGAGAGGTACTCATATTCATCCGGGTACTGGTGTTGGCATCGGTTCTGACGATACCCTGTTTGCAATGGTAGACGGTACGGTAAAGTTTGAGCGTTGGGGACGTGACCGCAAGAAGGTCAGCGTTTACACTGCTGAATAAGCTTTTTCATAGCATCTGACAGAAATCCCGAGCCTTTCGCTTGGGATTTTCTTTTCATTTCCCCATCCACCCTGAATTACAGAGAGATATGAGGTTGCTATGTTTGTTGATAAGGTAAAAATCTATATCAAAGCCGGAGACGGCGGAGACGGTGCCGTTTCCTTTCACAGAGAAAAATATGTCGCTGCCGGCGGACCGGACGGCGGCAATGGCGGAAAAGGCGGAAATATCGTTTTTCAGGTGGACACCAATCTCTCCACCCTGCTGGATTTCCGTTATCATAAAAAATATGTCGCACAGCGAGGCGAAAACGGCGGTTCCAAACGATGCACCGGAAAAAGTGCACCGGATCTCATCATCAAAGTACCACGGGGCACGATTGTCCGCAATGCCAAAAATGGCAGAATTATGGCAGATCTCTCCACGGATGAGCCGCAAATTCTGGCAAAAGGCGGCAATGGTGGCAGAGGCAACTGTAATTTTGCCACCTCTACCAGACAAATTCCCCGTTTTGCAAAGCCGGGTTTTCCAGGTGAGGAATTTGAAGTCATTCTGGAATTAAAACTACTGGCAGATGTTGGACTTGTCGGCTACCCGAATGTTGGTAAATCTACGCTGATTTCTGTCGTGAGTGCGGCAAAACCGAAAATTGCAAATTATCATTTCACCACATTGACCCCAGTACTGGGCGTGGTAAAAGTCAATGCAGAATCTTCTTTTGTGATGGCAGATATTCCCGGACTGATTGAAGGCGCCAGTGACGGCATCGGACTGGGACACGCTTTTCTGCGGCATGTGGAACGATGCCGGCTGATTCTGCACATTGTAGATGTTTCCGGCTCTGAAGGCAGAGATCCGATTGCCGACTATGAAACCATCCAACAGGAACTGGAACGATTCAATGCCGATTTGGCTGCACGGCCACAGATTGTGGCTGCCAATAAATGCGATATGGCAACAGAAGAACAGATTGCAGCATTCCGGCACTATATCGAAACAGAAAAAGGACTCCCCTTCTACTGCATCTCCGCTGCCACTACGCAAGGTACAAAAGAATTGATGCAGGCAGTCAGCTCCAAGCTGACAGAATTGCCACCGATTCTGCAATATGAGCCAGAACCACTCACAGAAGAAGAACTGGCAGCAACGGCAGAAAAGGGCAAATTTGAAATTGAAGTCGAAGATGGCATTTATTATGTGGATGCCAAATTCCTCGAACCCATTCTGCGAACGGTCAATCTGGATGACTATTCTTCTTTGCAGTATTTTCAGAAAGTGCTTCGCAGCAGCGGAATCATTGACAAGCTGGAAGAAATGGGAATTCAGGAGGGTGACACGGTCAACCTCTATGGATTTGAATTTGACTTCGTGTCTTAACTCACCGGAAAGGATGCGATGGGATGCAAACACCGCTGACGCCGCACGACGCAAAGCAATACAGCCCTTTGACCCTTGCCTTTTTGGGCGATAGTATTTTTGATACGATGATTCGGGAACAGCTGGTGCTGTTGGCAAACCAGCCGTCAGCTGCCCTGCATCAAAAAAAAGTCTCGCTGGTTTGTGCCGGCTTTCAGGCAGCCATGATGCGGTATTTGCTGCCTACGCTCACAGAAGCAGAACATGCTGTCTTTTTAAGGGGGCGGAATGCAGCTCCCAAACATATCCATCAGGCAGATTACCGCTATGCCACCGGATTAGAAGCAGTATTTGGATATTTATATTTAACCGGTGCAACCGAACGGCTGGATGCATTGATGAAACAAATTCAGCAGACGACAGAATATCAAGCAATTGTCTCTGCTGCGGCAGAAAATCAATCGAAAGGATGAATTTACACCATGTCCGGACATTCAAAATGGAATAACATTAAACGAAAAAAGGAAGCAACCGATGCGGCAAAGGCAAAAATCTTTACCAAAATCGGACGGGAAATCACAGTCTGTGTCAAAGAGGGCGGAGCAGATCCAAACAGCAATTCCAAACTGCGGGACTTAATCGCGAAGGCAAAAGCAAACAATGTACCAAATGATAACATTGACCGTGTCATTAAAAAGGCTGCTGGCGGCGGTGATAAGAACAACTATGAATCCATCGTCTATGAAGGATATGGGCCAAACGGCGTGGCTGTTATCGTAGAGTGTCTGACGGATAACAAGAATCGAACTGCCGGCGATATTCGCCACTACTTCGACAAATTCGGTGGCAACCTCGGTACCAGCGGCTGCGTTTCGTTCCTGTTCTCCGAAAAAGGTATGGTTGTCCTCGAAAATACCGGTCTGGATGAAGATACCGTCATGGAAGATTGCTTTGCATTCGATGCAGACGATCTCTCTGTAGAAGAGGATGTCGTAGAAATCAGTTGTGAACCATCTGTTTTGCCGCAGCTGCGGGATGGTCTGGCAGAAAAGGGATACCATATTCTCTCCGCAGAAGTAGAACAGATTCCTGCAACCTACACGACATTGACAGATGAAGACCAGATCAAGAAAATGAATCTACTGCTGGAACATCTGGAAGAAAACGACGATGTTCAGAATGTTTATCATAACTGGAGCATGCCGGAAGAAGCAGACGCATAAAAAATTTATCCCTTGTTCAGAATGCAAGCGTATTCGCACTTTCTACGAATACGCTTCCATTTTATACAAAAGAAAGGAACCAACATGCAATTTCAAAACACATCTCTCTCCGCAGAAATGCTGCAAGCCATTGCGAATCAGAATTTCACAGATATGACTGAAATTCAGGCAAAAACCATTCCCCTTCTCTTAGAGGGACGGGATGTCATCGGCAAATCAAACACCGGTACAGGCAAAACCGCAGCATTCAGCATTCCCATCATTGAACAAATTGCAAAGGATGACGAATCCTTTGTATATGCTCTGATTCTCTGTCCCACCAGAGAGCTTGCCATGCAAGCCTGCGAGGAAATCGGAAAGTTTGCAAAATTCAAAAAGTGGATCAAGCCGGTTGCCGTCTACGGCGGTGCCAGCATGGAGCGACAGATCCATGCCCTGAAAAATGGTGCCAATATTGTAGTCGGCACACCCGGCAGAGTATTAGACCACCTTCGCCGTCGTACACTCAAATTAGAGCATCTGCGTACCATTGTACTGGATGAGGCAGACGAAATGCTGAACATGGGATTTCGGGAGGATATTGAAGCAGTTCTGTCACAGACACCGGAAAACCGGCAAACCGTACTCTTTTCCGCTACTATGCCACCTGCGATCCTTGCCATCACCAAACAGTACCAGAAGGATCCTGTTATGGTACAGATTCAAAGTCCGCACCGGACGGTGGATGCCATTGCACAATATGCGGTCAATGTGCCTATGGGAAGAAAAACGGATGCCCTGCATCTGCTGCTGGCAGCCAAAAAACCAGTTTCCTCTATGATTTTCTGCAATACCAAGAAAATGGTAGATGAACTCACAGAAGCCTTGCAAAATCGTGGCTTTGCTGCGGTCGGGCTGCATGGCGATATGAAGCAAATGCAGCGGACGCAAGTCATGAACAGCTTTAAAAACGGTCGTTGCAATATCCTGATTGCTACAGACGTTGCAGCAAGAGGGATTGATGTCAAAGGTGTTGACGTTGTATTTAACTACGACCTGCCACAGGATCATGAGTACTATATCCACCGCATCGGCAGAACTGGACGTGCTGGGAAAGAAGGCACTGCTTACAGCATCATCAGTGGCAGAAAACAGGAACTGGAACTCCGTTCCATTTCCCAGTATACCAGAGCCAATATTGAAGAAATCACACTGCCAACTGCTGCAGAAATGAAGCAGGAAGCATTGGACAATTTGCAGCAGCATTTACAGGAACAGTGCAGCGAAACAACGCCTTCTGCGGAAGCTGTACAGTTGGCAGAACAGATGCTCGCCTCCGGAACTTCTGCCGAAACGCTCTTGGCACTGCTGCTACAGGAACAAATTACAGCTGCGACGAAAAATCTTCCAGCATTTGACATTCCAAAACCCATTCGCAAAGGCCGTCACAGCGGTTCCCAGACAGTCAAGGTGCATTTCAATGTGGGGCGTAAGGAACGCATGGCACCCAATTTTATCCTTGGTGCACTGGTAGAAGCTACTGGTCTCTCTGGTTCGGAATTTGGTAAAATTGATATTTATGATAAGTATACAACCGTAGAGGTTCCTGTTGCAGAATCTGCATCGATTATTGATGCCATGCAGACCGGAAAAATCAATGGCCATACGGTTCATGCAAAGCTGCACGAAGAACGCAACGGCAACTATCGTTCCAATTCCCGCGGCGGAAATTCCCGTTCCGGCAACTTCCGTAAAAATCGGGAATACAACAAAAATAATACCGGAAACTATAACCGTAAAAAACGACGTGGTTAATCAATACAAAAAAGAAAGGTGTGTACCATGAAACAGGAAAAAAAGAAATCCCCTCTCATGCGTATCATAATCTTATTGATTGCTGCTGTCATGGCACTGGGGGCTATTTTACTGCCGTTTATCGGAAGTCTTTTGTGAATTTCCTTATATACTGTCCTCTATTGCAAACAATACTGTTGTTTGCAATGCCGCTAAAAGCGGCTGCAAAGCCGTCGGCTTTGCGAGGACAGTATGAACGGCGGCTCTTGGTGGCAAAGCCACCACCGGCAATTCATTGCCGGTATTGCAAAATTGTAAATTTTGCAATAGAGCCTAGTATAAAAATAGTATATCTAATCCATCAAAAACAAAACACCGTTCCAGCTGTCTTTTGCTGCAACGGTGTTCTTTTCTTCTCTTTGAGATCAAAAGCAAATGATTTCCAAAAAAGAAGCGAAAGAAACGATTTCGTCTCTTTCGCTATGTTCTGGTGAGATATGAGGGATTTGAACCCTCGACCCTACGCTTAAAAGGCGTATGCTCTGCCAACTGAGCTAATATCTCATCAGCCAACTATCACATTATATCACAAACAAAACCGTTTGTCAACCCCTTTTTTCAAATTTTTTTCTTTCATCTATAATTTTTTTTTATAGTTCCATATTTATTTCTGATGAAGCCAAAAAGTAAGAATTTTACTGTTGACACCGGTACCAATTTTTTGTATAATGAGTTTATTCAATGGAAAAGGAGGTTATATCATGAAAGATTCTGGCATTATGCGTCGGGTTGACAGCCTCGGTCGCTTTGTTCTTCCAAAAGAACTGAGACGGCAGCTGCAAATCGATTGCAATGATTATCTGCAAATTTATACAGAAGGTACCAAAATCATCATTCAGAAGGCTCAGAGTTCCTGTGCACTGTGTAATAAAACGGAAGACCTGATTGATTTTAATGATAAAAAAGTCTGCCGTTCTTGTGTAAAACTGATTAAGGATTACCTCTAAGCTCAACAAAAAAAGTTGTCCAAGACGCATGGGCAACTTTTTTTATTTTCTGCAATTTTTTTTGAAAAAACCCTTGACAAATCCGAAAAGGTGTGATATAATAAATAACGTTGTGAGACACGATGTGCCTATAGCTCAGCTGGATAGAGTGACTGGCTACGAACCAGTAGGTCGGGGGTTCGAATCCCTCTAGGCACGCCACAACTTTACCGCTTGAGCAATCAAGCGGTTTTTTATCTTAAAGATTTATAACCGCTCAAATTTGAGCAACCAGAACAAGCAATTCTTTCTATAGCAAAAAAATCAAAAAAAATTCTAAAAAACACTTGACAAATCGAAAAAAGTATGTTATACTAATAATGTAGTAAGCCGATGTGTCGGAATGGCAGACGAGGCAGACTCAAAATCTGTTGTAGGCAACTACGTGTGGGTTCAAGTCCCACCATCGGCACCAAACACCTTTGCAAAAATGCAAAGGTGTTTTTTATTTACCCATTTTCCAATAGAAACGATTTCATCCATACATTTCAGGCGTGACAAATACAAAATAGTATGGTATAATGAATGTACATTTCCGCTTTGAAATAATCCATCCGGAAATCCGTGATATAGAAAGGAGCGATATAACCTTGCTCACCATTCAAAATCCTGCATGGCGTACCTTGTTCAGTGTACCCACTGCTGTTGTAGATCAATACCTAAAAATTGCAACCCCCTTACAATTAAAAGTCCTGCTTTATCTGCTGCGGCATTGTCCGGATGAGATTCATTGCGATGTGATCGGAAAACAAATTGGCTGTCTGCCAGAATTGGTAGAAGAAGCCATTCTCTTCTGGCAGCAAACAGATTTATTGTCAGAAGTTTCTACAAATCCGCCAGCAGAACAGCCCAGTACCCAGCCTGCTTCTACTCCTGCACCAGACACAGCATCGAATCCACAGGAACCTAAACCTGTTGCAGCACTGCCCCGTACCAGTGCAGAGGTACAGTTACTTCCAGCTGAAATTGCAGAAATGATTCAAACATCAGAATCCCTCCAAACACTCTTCCGCATGGTAGAACAGCAATTTGGAAAGCCACTGAACCATATGGAACAGCGTTCTTTGATTTGGCTGCACGACTATCTGGGATTTCCAAGCGATGTAATTTTGACGGTGATTACCTATTGCCAGTCCATCCAAAAAGGCAGTATTCCCTATGCAGAACGCATCTTAATAGAATGGTGGAATCAAGGCATTACCACCTTACAGCAGGCACAGGATACGATTAAAGAGATGGAACAACGGCACAGCTATCAGCACCGAATTATGAAACTGTTGGAAATGCACCGCAATCCCACACAAAAACAACAGGCTTATATGGAAGAATGGCGGCAAAAAGCGATTCCACTGGATTTGATTCGCTATGCGTATGAAAAAACCGTGGAACAGACAGACAAGCTCTCCTTTCCTTATATGCAGCGAATTCTGGATGACTGGACAAAAGCGGGCTATCAAACACGTACTGATGTAGATGCTAATGACAAACCACCGGAACCCATTCGTACCCGCAAACAGAAAAAGAAAGAAATCCCTGTGAGTGAGAATGCAGAAGCCTATCGTTCTTTAATCTATAATCTTGATGAATAACAAGGAGGAATCGCATGAAAGAACAGCATTTAAAAGAAGCTTTGTCTATTCTCTCTGCCAGACGAAATGATGCTCGTACCACACAAGAGCAGCATTTACAGGAAGTCGAACAAACGATTCCAGAAATCATAGAAATCAATCGGCAGCTTTTTCATACCAGTCAAGAACTCATGCAAATCATCCGATCCGGTAAAAATGTAGAGGAACGCACGAAACGACTTGCTTTGCAGAATCAGCAAGGACAAGCCATGATTCGGCAGCTGCTTGTCATGCACGGCTATCCGGAAACCTATCTGGATATTATCTATCAGTGCCCCTATTGTAACGATACCGGCTATGCAAACGGTACTTATTGCAGCTGCCTGCTCACACTCGCCGGAAATTTGGCAGCAAAGGAACTGAACCAAACGGCACAGATACAACTCTGCCGCTTTGAAACATTTTCTCTTGAATATTACAGAGGACAAAAAACAGAAAAAGGATCTGATTGTTATCAGGCAATGCAAAAAATTTTACACTACTGTCAAGACTATGCCCAGCACTTCAACAAAAAATCCCCCAGTATCCTCATGTTTGGAAAAACAGGACGTGGCAAGACACATCTTTCCCTTTCTATTGCCTCCGTGGTGCTGGAACATGGCTACAGTGTTCTCTATGACTCCGTCATCAACTTTCTGCGACGCATTGAACAGGAGCATTTCGGAAGAGAAAAAAGTGATACCGATACCATGGAACTTCTGCTCACCTGTGATCTGCTGATTCTGGATGACCTCGGTACAGAGTTTGATTCCCCATTTTATCAATCTACTATTTATAACCTCATCAATACCCGTATGAATCGTTCTCTTCCAACGATTATTAGTACAAATCTGGATTACAATGGTATTTCCCATCGATATGAAGAGCGAATCACATCCCGCATTTTTGCAACTTATTCCAATCTTTATTTTGTCGGACAGGATGTGCGTATTTTAAAAGCACAAAATGCAAGAAAGCAGGAAGCCGGAAAGCGGTTTTAATCATTCAGAAGTAAAATGCAAAAGTCCATTTGACTTTTTTTCAAATTTATGCTAAAATAAATAACAATCTGATTACTATTTGAAAGGAGTTTTTCCCATGCCTTTTTGCGGAAACTGCGGTCATCCTTTAAAAGAGACCGATTTTACCTGTCCTGTCTGCGGTGCAGCACAGCCAAATGCAGCCGCTCCTGAACCGGATGCAATCCCAGTACCAGAAGAAGAAACCATTTCTGAAGTTCCAACCACAGAAGATACTTCTGAGACAAACACAACATCCACAGAGCCATCCCCTCAAACATCCTATATACCGCCTATTACACCAGAACAGCCTACCTACAACGAAACACCATCATACAGTTCGATTCCAAATGAAATTCCACCGCAGCAATCCAATACTACCCAAACCGATTCTGCTGAGCAAAGTTCCTATGACGCCAATTTTTCCTATCAGCAGACTCAAACCAATTATAACGCAATCCCTCCTACTTATCAGGGCACTTCTTACAGCACGCCTAATACCCCGCTGACCAATCAAAGTAATGGCTTCGGTGTTGCAGCACTGGTGCTTGGAATTTGCTCGATTGCAATTTGCTGCTGCTATGGATTCGGTTTGATTCCAGCCATCATTGGTCTCATTCTCGGCATTGTACAAAACAAGAAAAGTTCCAATGGCATTGCAGTAGCTGGTATCGTACTTTCCATTATCGGCATTCTGTTAAATGTAGTATGGCTGATCTATATGCTTCTCATCATTTCTGCCAGCGAAAGCGGTGCTTGGGAGCAATTTTTTGAGGAATTTTCAAGAGAATTTTCTGATGAATTCTCTGAGAACTACGACTATTACAACAACTCCACACTATAACCACCTGACATGATCGGCTTCTTTCTATTTTAACGTGCGTTCCATGAAAATGTATGTTTGGATTTCTTGGCAAGACCTTGTCTGAACCGTGCGGCGGATAAAACTGATTCATGGAACGCACGTTATTTTACGAACATCTATACCACGCAGTCCATGTCCTGCACGCAAATTCATGCAAGGATACGGACTGTTTTTTTTATATAAGGAGTTTATATGTATCCAATTCTCTCTATATTTGGAATTTCTTTTGGTACTTATGGAATTTGCTGTGTCCTTGGTGGTATATTTGCCATTCTTCTTGCGCTACGAAATGCAAAACAAAGTCAACTTGCCCGTTTTTCCATGCTGGAAGCGTGTGTGTGGGCGTTGTTTGGTGGTTTACTTGGTGCAAAACTACTTTATCTGCTCGTTTCCTGCTCTGATATTTACCATATGTTTCAAGATTACGGTGTAACATGGGATACGATTTCCAGCATTCTGGAGGGCGGATTTGTCTTTTACGGCGGTCTGCTGGGGGGGCTGGCAGCACTGGCAATTTATTCCCATAAGCAACAGCAACCGTTGCAACGCTATTTAACTTGCATTGCACCAGCTGTCCCACTTGCTCATGCCTTCGGTCGAATTGGCTGCTTTTTTGCCGGCTGCTGTTATGGAATTCCATTTGATCCCCCGATTGGAATTTGTCTTACAAGTGTCATCAGCAACGCACCAAAAGATGTACCACTGTTTCCCGTACAGCTATTGGAAAGCGGACTCAATTTCATATTGGCTCTTATCTTGCAAATCTGCTTCCAAAAGCTGCAAAAGAAAGAACGTGTTATTTCGTTTTATTTATTGGCATATGCTGTGATTCGTATGGTGACAGAACAGTTTCGATATGATGCAGAACGTGGCATCTGGCTGGGACTTTCCACCTCGGAATGGATCAGCATCGGCATATTCCTATGCGGACTGTTTCTTTTATTTTTACAAAAATACAAATCATCTGCGAAATCCGTAAAAGAATAAAATGTTATTGGCTCGTCTTCTCACCACGGAACTCAATTTTCGGATTTCTTTGGGAAAACTTGTCTGAACCGTCCGGCAGATTCGCTA
>JAEDGE010000160.1 GCA_016297675.1 Oscillospiraceae bacterium | reverse complement strand
TCTCCACAGGACATAATTCCCGGGGTATAGAATCCCATCTGCACCGCCGTAGTAATATGTCCAGAAGCAATTGGTGGCAGCAGTGCCAACATCCTCATTGTTTTTTAATATGGTTTCTTCTCCATTTTCATTGATTTCTATGGGAATGAAAACCGTATAAAAGTCCTCTGCGGTGTAGGAACTGGAAATTTCCAGCACGTTTTTCCCGATTTCAATGGTCTGATTCAGCCGGTTTTCTTCCGTCTCTGGGTCAAGATACCGCAAACGGAAAAAGCCATCCCGCAAGGCTCCGGATTTTACCGCATCAATCTCCAGAAATCCACCGAAGTAATCAATCACTCTGGTCTGCAAAATGTCCATAATGGTTTCACAGCTGTTCCACCATCGTGTCAGCTTGCGTTTTTCTTCTGTCGTTCCATCGCCACCGTTTTCTATGTATTTATTAACATAAAGCAATGAATGGCTAAAATCATTCTCTGCCATTTCCGGAAAGGTTGCCAATTCCACACAATCCGGTGGTGCATAATCCGGAAACACAAAGGTTTTCCCGGGTTCATCCTGTGGTAAACCGCCCTTCAGGTCGATGACAAAACCAAATTCTTTATACCATTTCAGTGCTTTCAGCATTTTGTTCATAAATTCATCTAGATGACCACCGCCAAATTTGTATGGAGCGAAATAAACATCATTCAGAATCGACAGCAATCCTTCCACTGTGTAAGTGCGATTTCCATACAAATCCGTTTCCACACTGATGGGTCTGCCAGCCCAGAGAAAGGTTGATTTTGGCTTGTCTGTATAAACGGTGAGAAAACTCCGCATGACAGCAATGTTTTCCGCATACGGACTGTCCGGCGGAATCGTAAAAGTAAATGTGCCGGACTTATTCATGGACATCGTTAAAACGGCATCCTGTAGAAAAGCATCCAGATTCGGAGCATGCAGCACACGAGGCTGCACGAGGTAGGATTTTGTAGCTTCATTATACGCTGCATCATCAAATAAATAGGAATATACATAATACATTTACAACAACTCCTGATACCGACAAAAAATTGCAAGCTGTGTGCCAGGTGTTCCACCGGAAAAGTGGAACGATTTGGACATCGCACCGGGAATGGAATATACATTTTGATTGCAATACTGGCTGTCTCCCATACCGGTCAGCTGACATTCCAAATCGTCCTGAATTGTCAGTGTGCAGTCCTGTTCTGTATAAATATCCACATTGCCATATAGAATTTTAGAACCATCTGCACGGGCTGTTTGTGTGCCGCTTGTTGTAAGGGGTACCTCTGCTTCTCCGTTTTCGTCCAGTAGGATGGGATCCGGCAAGGGTTCGTCCTGGAATACCGTCCAATCCCATAGAAATCCATATTGCTTCGGACAATTTCCGTAGGTGTAGGGGGCAATATCCGCAGTTATGGTAAATACGCAGTGTACGGCATCCGCCATTTCAGAGGAAACCACACAACGTCCCACATACACCGCTTGCAGGTCGGTATCCAATGCAATGCACATCCGTTTTCCGTGAATGGCACGCCGGATGGTGCGATACAATTTGTGCCAGTCCACCATTTTGATATTTGCCACAAATTCCGCTGTTAAGGTGCAGTTTTTGTAAACCGGATGCCCGACCAGCACTTCCGATAAATCCAGAATGCCATGTCTGCCGGGTACATTGACAGAATAGGTTTCCACTTCCGGTGTTGTGACGGAAAAATCTGTCCAGTATAAGCCCCAGTCATCGCCGGTATGATACCCACCAGACAAGCAAAGCGGTTCATGAGCAGCCGCTTCCACGATGCGTGCTGCATCGGTAAACCGGATTCCGCTTTTTGGCTCTGCATAACAGTAAAATTCCGCCACTTATTCCACCTTCTTTCTCCGCTTTCGTCCATTTGCCGCATAGATGGCGTCAATCCATGCCGTTCCTTGTTTGGCATCGGCTGCCAATACTTCCGAGATGGTTGCTTGCTGCTGTTCCCGATTGGCACGCTTCGGTTTTTTCTTCCACAGCTTCTGAAACGGTTTTCCTTTCTTTCGGAACGCATTGGAAATGGCATTCAGCACCGCACCGGCAAGTAAATTGCTATCAGAAACCACTTTTTCTTCATAGGCTTTCAAAATGAACGCTTTTTCTGTTCCAGTCAATGCGTCATAATCCGCCTTGGTATAGCCGAACTGCACCGCAAAAAAGGCAAAATCCGCAGCCTCGCGGTAATTCTCCCGCTCTGGGTCAGGCGGTTCTTCCGCTCCGCCAAAGTAGGAGAACGCCACAAGCCTTACTGGAATAAAAAACCGCAGTCCTCCTGGATTTGTTCCATGGCATCATTCAGCATGGCAAGATAGCCATTTTCCTGCAATTGCTGCTGTGCAAACGCTTTCGCAAGTTTGAGCGGGGCGTATTCGCCATTTTCAGACAGCAAGCCATAGGAAAACAGGGTGGTCAGTTCCGAAACAGACGGATAATGATTGTTTGCAATTGCCATCATCATACCGGTCACACTGTTCCCGAGAATTTTTTCAATCTGTTCAATCCGTCCGATGCTGTAATGCAGATGATATTCCTTTTCATTCAGTGTATATGTTTTCATAAAAGCACAACCTTTCTATTATTTTTCAGAAATTTCTATCTTAAAAACGTTCCAGTGGAACGCTTTCCACGAAGTTGTTCCATAAGAAATTGACCTACAGTTTCCATTATGCTTCCGGCTTATCTACCACTTTTGCAGCAGTTTCCGTATCCAGAGCCGTCAGGTCAACCAATTCGCCGTATCCAGCAAAGGAAAGGCTGTAGGTCATACTGTCATCATACGGTGCTTCCAACGTATAGTCCGTGATGGATGCCAGACCACCGAACAGTGGCTTGTAATTTTCCTTCTTGTCCACGATTTTCAGGCAGACCAGTTCGCCGTTTGTGAAATATTTTCCAAGCAGCTGGTGAGATTCTGCATTGATGATGTAAATACCGTCATTGTCAATGCTCCATTCCTTTGTACCAGCAAGCTGTGCCTTCCATCCGTTCGCAGTGTCCTTGCTGGAAACATCTACCGTATCCGCACTCCGGTTAATGGTCAAACCCTGCTGTCCGGAAACTGCCAACAGCTTCGACCCATCTGTATTGTAAATACAAAGGATAATGTCCTGCCCTGCTTTTGCAATACTGTCCGGAAACGGGCAATAGACCTGACTGTCATATGCGGTTGCAGAAATCGCTGTATTTGTTGTTTCTGGCATAAAAATTCCTCCTTAAATCTTACATTTTAATCCATAGCTCACCATGATTTCATAGGAAAGCACAGCGTGCCATTCGTTTGTTTCATCCTGCTGTAAAGACTGCACACCGGTTTCCGTCTGCATGACCAGCGTGATGCCGTCCGGCATGGAAATCCGTTCCGTCATAGATTCCTCTGCCGCCTGTATCATGCCGTAAATCTCCGTTCTGGCATCGCCTGGCGTGGCAATTGCATGAATCTGTACCGTAAAGATTTCCTTGTATAATGTCTTGCTGGAGGCATCCCGCTTTCCCACCACCTCTACAAAAAGAAAGGGAGACGGTGTATCCCGTGCAACGGCATCATAGCAGGCATAATCCGTATTGGTTCGCAGATTTTGCAGCACTGCAGCGGCAATCTCTGCAAAACCGACTTTTCGCAGCATCATTTTTTCAATGCCTCCTTGCAATCCGAAATAAATAAAGGCTGTACCGCTTCCACAGAACGCTGTAGGAAATGCTGTCCCTGTACATAGCCGCCGTTTCTGGTACGATGCCCATACTCCACATGTGGGGCATAGTGTATCGTATAGCCCACAAGCCCCGTACTGTTTCCGGACGGCAATTCTGCTCGTAAGCTCTGCCGCAAAGAACCGCCTGTGTGCCATGGTGTGCTTCTTGCCACTGGCGTATTGGCTCTGGCACGGTTGAACAGCAGCGTGGTGTTTCGTCTGCAAACTGCGGTAAAATCCGTCTGGGATTTCTGATACAATGCTTTCGCCAGCTGCTCTGCACCATGTAATTGGATTCTCATGTCTGCCGCCACCTTTTTACATACAAAAGCCGCCAACGGCCATGCAGGTCTTTGACGGTTTGAATTTGATAATCTTCTTTTCCGGCACGCACCGCAGCAGCGATTTTGCAGGCTTTCAATGGGGCATCGGTCAGAAGTTTTCGCTGTGCCTGTGTGACATCCCGCCCCAACAGCTGCATTTCCTCCGCCGTCCATTCCGTCC
>JAEDGE010000017.1 GCA_016297675.1 Oscillospiraceae bacterium | reverse complement strand
CCGCTTTTAGCGGCACTGCAAACAACACCGTTGTTTGCAATAGAGGACAGTATATCAAAAAGATGCATCGGATTTTTTACTGCATCGGTGTGATTTTTACCTCGTTTCACAGATGCAATCGGAGGATTTTTATGAAGCTACAAAACATCTTATTTCCTTCTACAGATATCTGTACTGAGGAACCCATGTATTTCCGTAGAGATGATAAGATTTCGTACAACTGGTCCAGTGACGGTATTGAAATTCGCAAAGACGGCGTGATCTTTTTCGATACTTATTTTAATGGCTTTTCCATTGAAAAATGGGCAAAGTATACCAATATTAAAACCATATCGCTCACCATTTGCATTGAGGGTCATGTCCGTCTCACGCTTATGCGGAAAGAAAAAAAAGGGAATGACGTTCTGACAGATTTTATTGGTGAATATATCTGCAAGGCAAATTATGGTGAGATTACAGAATTCACCTTTCCTTTTCAGAGTGTCTCTACAAACGGAATCTATTGCTTTAGTTTGGCTGGTATTTCAGAACAGTCCGGTTTCTATGGCGGTTTTTATTCCGCAGAATTACCAGAAAACAGCATACAGCCTGTAAAAATTGCAATTGACATTTGTACATACAGGCGGGAACGATTTTTAGAAAAAAATCTGAAGTTACTGAATGACTGCTTTTTAGAAAATCCAGATTCTTTCTTGTATGATAAACTGGAGGTATTTATTTCAGATAATGCCCATACACTGAACATTCCCGCTCTGAGCAGCGATAAGATCCACATTGTACAGAACAAGAATGTCGGCGGTGCCGGCGGTTTTACCCGTGGAATGATTGAGATCAACCAAGTCAAAAAACAACGTGATATCACCCATATTTTGGTGATGGATGATGATGTCACGATAGAACCGGAATCTCTTTTCCGCACCTGCACATTCCTTTCCTGCCGAAAAGAACAGTATGCCGATCTCTTCATCGGGGGTGCTATGCTACGGCAAGACACCAAATACATACAGACCGAATCTGGTGCTGTCTGGAACGGAGGAGATTTGATCTCTCTGAAACACGGTCTGGATCTGCGACTGTTAGATGCCTGCCTGTATAATGAACTGGAAGAAAAAACACAGTATAATGCTTGGTGGTATTGCGTATTCCCAGCAGAAATCGTGTCTGACCAGAATCTGCCTATGCCGATTTTCATCCGTGGCGATGATGTAGAATATGGCTTGCGAAATACAAAATATCTGGTACTGATGAATGGGATTTGTGTATGGCACGAACCATTTGAAAATAAGTATTCTTCATTCTTGTATTATTATATTTTGAGAAATCGCCTAATTGACAACTCACTGCATAATATGAACCCATCTAAAAAAGCTTTCCGTACCATTTTGCGGAAACAGGTATATAATGAAATGCGGCTTTACCGCTATAAAAATGCCAATCTGCTCATGCAAGGCGTGGAAGATTTTCTGCGTGGTGTCAACTGGCTGATGTCACAGGACGGCGAAGCTCTGCACAAAACCATCATGCAACAGGGATATAAGCTGCAATATACCGAAGATCTGGAAGAAGATGTACAATTTTCTTATCCGATCTATGAAGCAGCCTGCAATGCAAAACCGGCAACAAAATTATACCAGCGAGTAATTAACAAACTGACCATGAATGGTCTGCGGTTACCTGTAAAGCGAGCATTCAATATTGTTCCGACAGAGGGTGTCCAGCAAAGTTCCGTTTACCGCACACAAACCATTCTGAACTATGATTATAACAGTCGAAAGGGATTTGTTACAGAACGTGATCCTGCCGCTGCCAAGCAATGTATCCGCCGTTTGAAGGCACTATACCGCCAGCTGGACAAGCAATATGATGCTGCGGTACAGGACTATGCGGAAAATGGAAAAAAACTGATGCAGCTCTCTTTCTGGGAACAATATTTGGAACTCCCACAAAAAGAATCCGCAACTGTGGAGGCTATAAAATGATGACAGAGACTTCCCTGCCGCAGCTGCCGAAAAAAACCTGCACAGGCTGCGGCGGATGTACCAATGCCTGCCCGAAGGATGCCGTTTATTTTGAACCGGATGCAGAAGGGTTTCAGCATCCGGTTATTCAAACTGCACTTTGTATTGGCTGTAAAAAATGTGAGCTGGTTTGTCCCGTCTTACACTGGGAAAATTCCAATCCGGCAACTCCACCCTGTTATGCTGTTCGTGGATCGGACCACATCCGGGAAAAAAGTTCTTCCGGCGGTGTTTTCACCATGGCAGCACAGGCGATGTTTCAAAAAAAGGGAGTGGTAGTTGGTGCTGCATTTGACCAGTATCTACACCTTTCTCTGACGATTGCAAAAAATGAAAAAGAACTTGCACCAATGCAAGGTTCCAAGTATGTACAAAGCGATCCAGAATGGATTTATCGGGAAACACTCTCCTATTTGAAAAAAGGTAAACCGGTTCTCTTTACCGGTTGTCCCTGTCAAGTTGCAGCTATGAAAAATATCGCTGGTGACAAATACAGCGAGCGGCTTTATACGATTGATCTGCTCTGTCATGGTGTTCCATCTCAAGCCATCCTGCATCGTTATCTGGAAGAAACATTTCCTGGAAAGCAAGCAGTGGATATACGATTCCGAGATAAAAAACATGGCTGGCTGGCAACAAATATTGATATTGATTTTTCAGATGGTACAAGCTATCACGGGACAAACCGCGGAAACGATACCTATGAACGGATTTTTCAGCATAATATCGCACTGCGTCCCTGCTGTCATAACTGCAAATTCTGTACATTTCCAAGAGTCGGTGATTTGACCATAGGTGATTTCTGGGGCATTCAGAAAATAGATCCCAGTCAAACAGATGGAAAAGGAACTTCTATGGTTTTTCTCAACAACGAAAAAGGAAACCAGCTCTTTCAGTGGATTCAACCGAATGCTTCCTGCAAGCAAATGCACTGTGATCTTTCAAAAATTCCAAACCGACTCAAGGCAGCGTATCCAGCACACATTGGAAGATCGGTGTTCTTCCAGCTGCTGCGTACCAAATCAATGGAGGAAACCGTAAAAATGGTTATGAACAATCAACACGATATTGGATTGGTCGGCATCCATACCGTTGGAAACTTCGGCGGTGCTCTGACCTATTATGCTTTATACAAAGTGTTGTGTGACCTGGGATATTCTGTTTTGATGATTGAACGTCCCGGAAATTGTGCACACAAACCTGCATTGACAAAAATCTATGGGGAATCCCCATTCCCTGATTATGATACCGCAAAAATTTATCCGAATAAACAAGCAATGAAAGAACTAAACCAGTTCTGCAAAATGTTTGTCGTCGGTTCGGATCAGCTCTTTAATGACGGTTTATACAATAATTTCGGCAGATGGTGTACATTGGACTGGGTACAGGATAACAAGAAAAAAATTGCCTATGCCGCTTCTTTCGGACACGACTATATCTGGAGTCCGGAAGAAACCCGTGCAGAAATGGCACACTTTATGCAGCGATTTGATGCATTCTCCGTCCGGGAAAAAAGCGGTGTCGAGATTTGTGCAAAAGAATTCGGCGTAGAGGCACAGTGGGTACTGGATCCAGTTTTCCTCTGCAAGCCGGAATACTACAGAGAACTCGCAAGCCACTCCAAACAGCCAATCGAACACAATTATCTGGGTGCTTATATTCTTGACCCAAATAAGGAAAAAGCAGATATTCTTCGCTATGCAGCAAAGAAAAAGAAACTGAACACCATGGTTTATACGGAGATGGCATATCAGCAGAAAGATTTGAACGACTTTGATCTGCCGGTACAGTTCGGTGGACTCATTGAAGACCGTCTTGCGAACATTATTCATTCTGATTTCTTTATTGCAGATTCCTTTCATGGCATTTGTTTCGCTATTTTGATGAAGAAAAACTTCGTTGCAATTGTAAATGAAAAGCGAGGCAAGAGCCGCTTTGAATCGATTCTTGGTCTGCTGGGACTGAAAGACCGACTCATCACCAGTTTAAATGACCTGAAAAAGAAAGAAGAACTGCTGCATACACCAGTGGATTATGATGCTGTTTATGAAATTCTGGAGCAGGAACGTACTCGCTGCCTAAATTGGCTGCGAAATGCACTGGAAGATCCAACCAAAAAGCCCCTCTCCACTTATGATTTACTGGTCAAGCGGATTGATGCTCTATCTGCAAAAGTGACGACTTTAACCCTTGCGAATCAATCTGCCAATCGGAAAATTGCACATCTCATCCAATATGCAAAGTTTTCTCTGGTGAATATTCGGGAATTTATCCCCTACCTCAAGGCGTTGCAGGCAAACATTGAAAACTATGCAATTGCTATTGCCGTAAAAGATACACCCGGCTACTACTTTACTGATGAAATATTTGCAGAAATGCAGAAAATTGGAGTTACCATCAACCTGACAAAAAAACATTGGTATGGTTATGCTGCTATCATTGACAGCGGAAAACTACTGGCAGAGGAATCTGCTTATCAGAAAGCTGTGACAGTTCGAGCAACCACTAAGGAAGGAATTCCAGTAGTTGCTACCAGCAAACCGCTGAAAGCCGGCAACATCACTGCGATTTCCTTTAATAAAATTGGTGCTTCTGTTTGCCGCCGCGGCATCAATATTGTGGTATACGATAAGACAAAGCAATGTGTTTGTGACAGTGTATGTTTTGACACACATGTAAAAACCATTGATTGCCATAGATAATTCACATGAAAAACAGGAGGAAAAGATGAAAAAATACGATTATTTAATTGTTGGTGCCGGTTTATTCGGTGCAGTATTTGCCTATGAAGCCATGCAGCGTGGTAAAACCTGTTTGGTTCTGGAACGCAGAAATCACATTGCGGGCAACATCTACTGCGAAACCATTGAGGATATCCATGTACACAAATACGGTGCTCACATCTTCCATACTTCCAACAAACAGGTATGGGATTATATCAATCAATTTGCAGAATTCAACAACTATATCAACTCTCCCATCGCTGTCTATAAAGATGAACTGTACAACCTGCCGTTCAACATGAACACCTTCAGCAAAATGTGGAATATCCGCACGCCGCAGGAGGCAAAAGAACGCATTGCACAGCAGATCGATGCTCTGAACATTACAGAACCAAAAAATCTGGAAGAACAGGCTCTTTCTTTGGTTGGTACTGACGTTTATGAAAAGCTGATCAAGGGCTATACAGAAAAGCAGTGGGGCAGAAACTGCACCGACTTACCGTCCTTTATCATCAAGCGTCTGCCGCTGCGATTTACTTATGACAACAATTACTTCAACGACCGTTATCAAGGCATTCCGATTGGCGGCTATACCCCGATTGTAGAAAAAATGCTGCAAGGGGCTGACATTCTTACCGAAACGGATTATTTCGACTTTATTCGGGAAAATCCGAATATTGCAGAAAAAACCGTTTTCACTGGTCAGATTGATGCATTCTTTGATTACAAACTTGGCGTGCTGGAATACCGCAGCGTTCGCTTTGAAACAGAAGTGCTGGATTGTGATAATTATCAGGGAAATGCCGTTGTCAACTACACAGAACGGGAAGTTCCATACACCAGAATCATTGAACACAAGCACTTTGAATTCGGCAAACAGCCGAAAACCGTTATCTCCAGAGAATATTCTTCTGAATGGAAAAAGGGAGATGAGCCATATTATCCGGTCAACAATGAACGAAATGATGCCATGTATTTAGAATACAAAAAATTGGCAGATACGGTTCCAAATGTCATCTTTGGCGGTCGGCTTGGTCAGTACAAGTACTATGACATGGACAAGGTAATCGCTGCTGCATTAGAAGCCGTACAAGCTGAATTTGGTGCATAAGAGAGGAGTCTGAACAGATGTGGGTTTGCACACAAAATGAAGATGCTCTCTATCATGTCATTGCAGTTCGGGCAGTTCGAATGATATCAGAACGCAGCTATTCTGTCATCGGTATTCTTCCGGGAGAAAAAGAACCTGTGATACTGGGAGAATATGCTGACTACCAAACCGCAAATGCAGAAATTAAACAAATAGATGCCTTTCTATCGAATGGAACAAAAACTGTTTATCATATGCAAAAACAAAATTAAACGAAAAAAGCCGTCTTCCGCTGCAATGACAACGGAAGACGGTATTATTCCATATGAAATACCAATTTCCCTGCTCCTATCCATTTTTAAAAACATGATTCTATATTCATGTATTCTTAAATTGAAAACAATCTTCCTGATAAAAGGAGTTTATTATGATAAAGACACTGAAAAAATATAAATTTTTGTTTGGAGAACTCGTAAAACGAGACTTCCGACAAAAATACAAAAAGACAACACTGGGGGTCATCTGGAGTGTTCTCAATCCTCTGGCAGAATTCCTAATTTTAATGATGATCTTCAAGAATCTTTTCGGCAGAACTACACCCCATTATACTGTCTATATGTTGATTGGTATTCTTACATATAGCTATTTTAGCAATGCAACCACATCGGGTATGCAGTCATTTTTAAGCAATGGAGCCATTATTCAAAAAATCAAACTGCCGATTTGGCTTTTCCCACTCTCAAAAAACGTATCCGCCCTGATCAATTTTTTTATCACCTTAATTTTGCTAATTCCTTTCATGATTATTGATGGAGTCCCCTTTACATGGAAATTGATTTTTCTTGTGATTCCAATTGTATTACTGTTTTTTATGAATTATGGAATCAGTCTGATTTTGGCATCTTTATATATTTTCTTTAAAGATGTACAGTACTTCTACTCTATTTTCTGTCGGCTGCTTTATTTCTGCTGTGCTGTATTCTGGTATGATACTTCTCTTTCGGAACAAGGTCAAAAACTGCTGCACATCAATCCTGTATACGATTTTATCTCCTACTCTCGTTCCATTATCATTCATGCCCAGATTCCATCCCTGATAGATCATCTGGTTTTGATTGCCTACACAGTAGCTATGTTGCTCATCGGTTTTCTGGTTTATCATTATAATAAAGAAAAATTTGTATTTTATCTATAAGGAGGTACGAATATGGCTATTATCGATGCATCTCACCTCTATATTCGCTACCTACTAGGGGACTTTCGGGACATTGGACTGAAAGAGTGGATGATCCAAAAAGCAAAAAGAGAACGACGTGTCGAAAATCGTTGGTCTGTCGAAGATGTCTCTTTTACACTGGAAAAGGGAGACTTTATGGGGATCATCGGTGTAAATGGTGCCGGAAAATCCACACTGCTGAAATCAATCGCTGGCATTCTCCCACCCAAACAAGGCACATTACAGGTAAATGGCAATATTATTGCCCTTTTGGAACTGGGAACCGGTTTTGATGGCGACCTGAATTTAATTGAAAATATCTATATGCGTGGTGCATTGCTTGGTTATACCAAAGAATTCATTGCAGAACGTGTGCAGGAAATCATTCAGTTTGCAGAGTTAGAGCCGTTTCAGTACTATAAATACAAACAGCTTTCCAGCGGCATGCGTTCTCGTCTGGCATTTTCCATTGCCTGCATGGTGAATCCGGAAATCTTAATTCTGGATGAAGTATTGTCCGTTGGAGATGGTGGTTTCCGAAAAAAAAGCGAACAAAAAATGATGGAAATTATCCAAAGCGGTGCCACTACGCTATTTGTCAGTCATTCCACCACACAAATGCGACGGCTCTGCAATAAGCTGCTCTGGCTGGATAATGGAAAGCAGATTGCATTTGCGAATAACAAACAAGAATGTACAGAATTGCTCACACGCTATGAGCGATACTTAAAACAACGTGCTACCGATCCAACTGTCAAACCAGATTTGACCAGTCCGCTTACCCCAACTGCAGCAACAAAACAGAAAAAACCAACCCCAACGTCCTATGAAATTCGTGTGCAGACCTACATGAACACATTACACAAAATGATCCTTCACCCCAAAACAGTAGAAAATTTCATCGCCTATTTTCAAACCAAACGCATCACACATATTGCAATTTATGGGGAAACCATGCTGTCAAAAACATTTTTTGGATTGCTGGAAAGAGCTGGGGTTACGATTGATTACGTCGTAGAAAACCGAAAAGAAAGCAATTACTGTAAAACAATCTATAATCGCTCTATAGAAAAATATCCCTATACACAATGTATTTTTATTATAGATATAATATCTGAAAATGAAATACGAAATAAACTCAGAAAATTAACAAATATTCCCACTGTTACCGTTTCAGAACTCTTAAACTATTCTGAATGGGAATCCAAATCCAAAAAGAAAAAATAAACATTCTCCTAACACCAAAAATAAAAAGCCGGCTTGCAACAGCATTTTTGCGAGACAAGCCGGTTTTTTATGATATTTTTCAGATTTGTCCCATCTGTAGGACAGTCTTTGGAATTGGAATCGAAAATGTCTCATAAACTGCACAAATTTTATCCGCTATGCAGACCAATACACTTTCTCGATACCGTGGCGGTGTCAAATTCAGCGGAAACATATGTTTCGCAATCATATCTCGTTCTATTGCATTCAGATGAAAATCCCGTTCTGCATTTTGCAAGGCTACAGCTGCATGAGAGAATCCATGTGCTTTGCGAAAGGGATCTTTGATATGCCAGTCATAGAGAAAATAATCATGCAACAAGGCACCACGAACCAAACTGCGTAAATGAACCCGAATTCCAAATCTCCTTGCCAGCCAGATACTGACATAAGCAACAAAGACAGAATGCAGATAGCAACTAACCATCCCATGCTGTACATACGCTTTTTCCTGTGCCATACCAGTGGATTGTAGAATGGTACGACCGTTTCTCTCAATCAATGAAATAAATTCTTCTGGTGTCTGCATTGACTTCATAATTTGCCTGCCTTTCTGATTCTGCAAGTCTCGTTTTCCCCTTTTTCAAAATCAGTATAGCAGGTTTATCCTGCAATTTCAAAGAATATCATGTGAAATTTTAGTGAAATTGATTGACACAATACGACAAATTGAAAAAAGAACCCTACTCTATGTTTTTTCGTCACAAATCCTAGAAATCCGGCTTCCTGTTGCGTAATAAACAGAAAGCCGGATTTCTATTTTATTCTACACAGTGTGCACAATTCTCACAATCTGGGAATTGTGACGCATCATATGCAATTCCATTTTTATCATAATAATCCTTTAAAGCTGACTTAATCGCCTCTTCTGCCAGAACAGAGCAATGCAGTTTGTGTGCAGGCAGTCCGTCCAATGCCTCTGCCACTGCCTTATTGGTTAGCTGCAACGCTTCAGAAACCGGTTTTCCCTTGATCATCTCTGTTGCCATAGAACTGGACGCAATCGCACTGCCACAGCCGAATGTTTCAAATTTCACATCTGTAATGACGTCATTGTCAATCTTCAGATAAATTTTCATGATGTCACCGCACTTTGCATTGCCAACTTCGCCAATGCCGTCTGCCTCTTCCAGCACACCTACATTGCGAGGATGCAAAAAATGATCCATTACTTTTTCACTATATAATGCCATGCTTGATTCCTTCCTTTCCTTACAGCAAAAATGACTTTTTGCCGCTTGTCAAATCTCGCCAAACCGGAGACATATTCCGCAAATAAGATACTACCTCTGGAATCGCCTCCAGCATGTATTCCACTTCTGCCATCGTATTTTCTTCTCCAAGTGACAATCGCAAAGAACCATGTGCAATTTCATGCGGTCTGCCAATGGCAAGCAGCACATGAGAAGGATCCAGTGAACCAGATGTGCAGGCAGAACCCGAAGATGCACAGATTCCTTTCTGATCCAACAGCAACAATAATGATTCTCCTTCAATTCCCTCAAAACAGAAGTGTACATTGCTCGGCAAGCGATGTAACGGATCCCCATTTAAAACAGAATGCGGAATTTGAGACAGCCCAGCAATCAAGCGGTCACGCAATGCCTTACAGTGCTGCGTGTTCTCCTCCATATGGTCACAAGCCTCTTGCAGAGCAGCTGCCATGCCAAGAATGGCAGGAATATTTTCCGTACCAGCACGCTTACCACGCTCCTGTGCACCGCCAGCAATCAGTGTATACAATCGTACCCCTTTCTTGGCATACAATACGCCAATTCCTTTTGGTCCATGAAACTTGTGTGCAGAAAGAGAAAGCAAATCAATGTTATCGTTTTTCACAGAAACCGGAATATGCCCCACTGCCTGTACTGCATCCGTATGAAACAGAACATTGTGTTTTCTGCAAACCGCACCAATTTCTGCAATTGGCATAACAGAACCAATTTCATTATTGGCATACATCACAGAAACCAGACAAGTATCCGGCTGAATGGCTGCTTCTACCTGTTCTGCTGTCACCATGCCGTTTTCATGCACATCCAACAGCGTGACAGAAAAGCCCTCTGCTTTCAGTTCCTCTAAGCAATGCAAAATGGCATGATGTTCAAAAGCAGTGGAAATAATATGCATTTTCCCTTGCCGTTTGCCAATTGCCGCAGCAGAACGCAATGCTTGATTATCTGCTTCACTGCCGCCAGAAGTAAAATAAATTTCTTTCGGATCTGCATCCAGACAAGCAGCAATCTGTTCCCTTGCCTGTTGTAACACGACTGCCGCTTCTTGTCCAATGGTGTGCAGGCTGGATGGATTTCCGTAAACTTCCCAGCCTTTTACCATAGCTGCCATGGCTGTTGCACTCATTTTTGTCGTTGCAGCGTGATCTGCATAAATCATTTCCATCTTCCTCTCACCAATCTATTCTAATCCATGCAAGTAGCATTTCTCTGTTGTCAAAACAATGCTTCTATATTCTATATTAAGCAGTTATTGAACCGCATCAAAACCATGCTGTAAATCTGCCAAAATATCATCAATGTGCTCTGTACCAATGGAAAGGCGGATGGTATTCGGATGAATACCGCTTGCCAAAAGTTCCTCTTCGGAAAGCTGTGAGTGTGTCGTAGAAGCCGGATGAATGACAAGGCTCTTCACATCTGCTACATTTGCCAGCAGTGAGAACAACTCCAGACTTTCTGTAAACTTCTTTGCCTTTTCTGCATCGCCCTTAATGGTAAAGGTGAAAATGGAACCTGCACCATTCGGGAAATACCGATCATACAGCTCTTTTTCCTTGCCAGTTGCCAAGGACGGATGATAAACCTGCTCTACCTGCGGATGGTTTTTCAAAAAGTCTACGACTTTCAATGCATTTTCCACATGCCGTTCTACTCGCAGCGACAGCGTTTCCAATCCTTGCAGCAGCAAGAAGGAATGGAACGGAGAAAGTGTCGCCCCCTGATCTCGCATCAATGTGGTGCGAGCTTTCATAATATAAGCTGCCTTTCCGCAAGCTTCTGTGAAAACAACACCATGATAAGATGGATTCGGCTGGCTCAAGCCCGGGAATTTGTCATTCTGTGTCCAGTCAAACCGACCACTGTCGATGATAATACCGCCCATGACGGTACCATGTCCGCCGATAAACTTCGTCGCAGAGTGTACGACAATGTCTGCACCATATTCAATCGGACGCAGCAAATACGGTGTTGCAAACGTGCTGTCCACGATCAACGGGATGCCGTGCCGATGTGCGACTTCTGCAATGGCTTCCAGATCGATAATATCAGAATTGGGGTTGCCAAGCGTTTCTGCATAAATCAGCTTTGTATTTTCCTGAATGGCAGCTTCAAAATCTGCTGGATCTTTTGAGGTTACAAACGTAGTCTCCAATCCCTGTTCCCGTAACGTATTCGCAAACAGATTGTGCGTGCCGCCGTAAAGGTTGCTGGCGGAAACAATATGATCTCCTGCAACCGCAATATTCTGTACTGCATAAGTAATTGCAGCAGAACCGGATGCAGTTGCCAATGCACCAATTCCGCCCTCCAGCTGTGCCATCCGCTCTTCAAATACGGAGTTGGTCGGATTCATGAGACGGGTATAAATATTTCCACTTTCTGTCAAGCCAAACCGACCAGCTGCCTGTGCAGAATCCTTAAATACATAAGAAGTGGTTGCATAAATCGGAACCGCTCTTGCATCGGTGGTCGGGTCTGGATGCTCCTGCCCTGCATGTACTTGTAATGTTTCAAAACGATATGGTTTCATATTTGAAAGGCTCCTTTTTCCTTATTCCTATCTGTTTTGTAGGTTAATATGAGTATACACCACTTTTCTGATTTTGTCAACAGGGAAAATCGCTTTTCTGCACATTTTTTCTTTTCTATCAAAATTCCATTAAAAAGGTTCATTTTTTACAGATTATAATATTATTTATTTTGTATTTTTTAATGTTTTTGCAGATACGTTCCTTTCCCATGGACATAGTTTGCCCATTTTCTTCGTAAAAATACATCGCCCCGATTTCAGATACTGTCTGTATGATTTCAGCATTATTTTTTGCCTGTTTCCTCATTGTTTTGATGCAACAAACGATATTGCAAGGGTGTGCAATGCATAAACGTATGAAATAACCGAATAAAATAGCTGACATTTTCATATCCACATTCCAAAGCAATCTCCAATACAGTATGATCGGTTTCCAGCAACAGTGTACAGGCATGGGTGACACGAATTGTATTCAGATAAGCAGTGAAGGTCTGCCCGGTTGCATTACGAAAATAGCGGGAAAAATATTTTTCTGACATGTGAAAAGTATTCGCCATGCTGGCAAGTGTCAGCGGTTCTGTGAGATGCTGTTTTAAGTAAGTGAGGATACTTTTCAAACGTTCCCGCTGATAGCGGCTTGCATTTAGAGAAACTGGATCCGTTGGCAGCAGCAACCCATGATACAGCAACTCTGCGGTAAATTGCAGCAGCCCTGCTTTCACCAACAATTCATAACCTGCCTTTTTTTGTTCCGCTACCTGTAAAATGCGATGCAACAGTGGAGAGAGACATTGTTTGACAGCAGAATCCGTAATTTGTGTGGGAAATCGCAAAGTATTTTCTATCAACGGTGCTAACAGCATCTGAGCTTTGTCCGGTATGGAAAAAGCAAGCGTGTCCACCGAAAAAATAAATGTGCTGTACAAGAGAGAACAATCACTGGAAGAAATACGGTGCAGTTCTTCGGAATTGATGCAAAATAAATCCTCTGATTTTGCAGAAAACGTTTCGTTTCCAATTGTTACCTCACAGCTTCCAGTGTGAATCAGCATGATTTCCGTTTTCTTATGCCAATGCAGCGGTACAAAAAAATCTGTGGTATCCGATTTTGTACGAAAACATTCAAACGGAAACGCCGGTGTTCCGTGTTGTTTGTTTTCTAAGAGCTGTTGTTTTTTCATAAAAGCCACCTCGAAAAAAGAAGTAGAAAAAGTGCAATTTTTTGCGGATATCGTGTGAGATTTTGTGACATATTAACGATATAATAGAACTAACATCAAACACAGGAGGTATTCCAAATGCAATTTCCAAAACAATTTCTGTGGGGTACAGCTTCTGCATCCTATCAAATAGAAGGTGCCTATCTCGAAGATGGAAAGGGGCTGAACATCTGGGACGCTTATTGTCAGGAAAGCGGTCATGTAGCACATGGTGAAAACGGAAATGTTGCTTGCGACCACTATCACCTCTTTCGGGAAGATGTCAAGATGATGCAGAAAATGGGCATCCGGTACTATCGGTTTTCCATCAGCTGGAACCGCATTCTGCCAAACGGAATCGGGGAAGTCAATCAAAAGGGGTTGCAGTTCTATTCCGATTTGGTCGATGCACTATTGGAAGCCGACATTACGCCAATGATCACGCTATTTCACTGGGATTATCCCTATGCCCTGCACCAGCGTGGCGGATGGCTGAATCCAGAATCATCAGACTGGTTCGCAAATTATGCGAAAATTGTAGTTGATGCCCTTTCCGACCGTGTCACCTACTGGATGACCATCAATGAACCGCAAGTATTCATTGGCTGTGGTTATGCCATCGGAAAGTTTGCACCATTCCAGACTCTGCCACCAAAGGATTTGGCACAGATGTCACACAATGTCTTATTGGCACACGGGAAAGCCGTCAAGGTGATTCGAGAATCTGCAAAGCGACCGCCGCAGGTTGGATTTGCCTTTTCCACCCCATGCTGCACACCCACGGATGACTCTCCTCTTGCCGTTGAAATCGCACGGCAAAAGAGTTTTGCTTTCACACGGGAACGATTTGCTTTTGAAACATCTTGGTGGGCAGATCCGATTTTTCTGGGTGACTACCCAGAAGAAGCCTACGATATCCTGAAATCCGATATGCCGCAGATACAGGCAGGCGATATGGAATTGATTTCTCAGCCAGTCGATTTCTATGGCGTTAATATCTATTACAGCATGGCAGCAGAAAATCCAAACGGCTATACAGAAAATGATTATATCGGTTGCCCCAGAACGCAAATGGGCTGGCCGGTGACACCGGAGGCTCTTTATTGGGGACCAAAATTCCTGTATGAACGATATGGAAAGCCGATTTTGATCAGTGAAAACGGCATGGCAAGCCATGACTGGGTACAGCTGGATGGCAAGGTACACGATCCGGCACGCATCGACTATATGAAGCGTTACCTGCGGGAACTGCATCGGGCAATGGAAGACGGCACAAATGTAATGGGATATTTGTACTGGTCGATTATGGATAATTTTGAGTGGGCAGATGGCTATGATAAGCGGTTTGGTCTGGTCTATGTGGATTACCAGACACAGGAACGCACCATAAAAGACTCAGGTTATTTTTATCAGAACGTAATAGAAACAAACGGAAAAGCTATCTTTTCTAACACATGAAAGGAGAAAGTACCATGACAAATGAAAGAAAAAATCCGGCATGGCTGGAACAGGCTGTATTCTATGAAATTTATCCGCAGAGTTATCAGGACACCAATGCAGACGGCATTGGTGACTTGCAGGGTATTATTGACCGGTTGTCCTATATTCAAGAACTGGGCTGCAATGCGATTTGGATGAATCCGTGCTTTGTTTCCCCATTCTACGATGCCGGTTATGACATTGCCGATTACAAGAAGGTAGCCCCTCGCTACGGTACCAATGCAGACCTAAAGCGACTGTTTGATGAAGTACACAAGCGTGGAATGCACCTCATTCTGGATTTAGTACCGGGGCACACTTCGATTGAACATCCATGGTTCAAGGAGTCTCTGAAACCGGAACACAATGCCCTTTCTGACCGCTACATCTGGACAGATTCTGTCTGGGAAGACCCGAAGGGCGTTGCTAATATCACTGGTTCGGTTTCCGGTTTGTCCGACCGTGACGGTGCCTGTGCAACCAATTTCTACACCATTCAGCCAGCATTAAACTATGGTTTTGCTAACCCAACCAAACCATGGATGCAGGGTGTCAATGATGAAGGTCCCATGGCAACCAGAGCCGCCATCAAGGATGTCATGCGGTTCTGGCTGGAAATGGGCTGTGATGGATTCCGTGTAGATATGGCACACTCTCTGGTAAAAGCAGACGAAGATGGACAAGCAACCATTGCTCTCTGGCAGGATTTCCGTGCCTTTTTGGATGCCGAATTTCCGAATGCTGTAATTATTTCCGAATGGGGACAACCGGATAAATCCCTCTTGGGCGGATTCCATATGGATTTTCTGCTGCATTTCGGACCTTCTCATTATAATGATCTGTTTCGGGTAGAAGAACCGTTTTTCTCTCAGAGAGGCAAGGGCGATGTTTCTGCTTTTGTAAAAAAATATCTGGACAGCTATCAAAAAACACAGGGAAAAGGTTTGATCTGCATTCCTTCCGGCAATCATGATATGTCCCGTATTTCCGAACGCTTGCATGAAGAAGAAATCAAGCTGGCATTTGTGTTCCTGCTGACCATGCCCGGCGTGCCATTTATCTATTATGGCGATGAAATCGGTATGCGGCATCTGGCTGGCACACCATCTGTAGAAGGCGGTTTTGAGCGGACAGCCTCTCGTTCGCCGATGCAGTGGGATCATACGGTCAATGCAGGTTTCTCCAGTGCCGATCCGGAACTGCTGTACATTCCAATTGACCCAGATCCAAACCGTCCGACTGCGGAAAAAGCATTGCAGGACAATGATTCCATTTATCATGAAATTCAGCAGCTGACAGCTTTGCGGCGTGCAGTACCAGCACTTTGCAGCAGCGGTGCGATTACATTCCTGTATGCAGAAGAGAACCAATATCCGTTGGTTTACCGTCGAACAAAGGGAACGGAAGAGATTGTCATTGCACTCAACCCGTCTGGAAACGCCGTTTCCTGTAAAATTGATTCCGCTGACCCGATGGAAACGTTATATCAGCGTGGTGGTGCTGTAACCTTGCAAAATGGGCAATTGCAGATGGAGGCTGCCAGTGCAGCGATTCTGCGGATTACAAAATAACTGCTGATCCAATTTGAATTTGCTCTTTGTTAGAGATCGGCAATAAAGAATTTTTATCATATAAATCGAAAGGTTGCTGTAGCAAAGAGTATCCATGCTCTCTGCTAAGCAGCCTTTTTCTTTTTATTTTTTGATATGATTTCCTTACAGTTTAAATGTTATTAATCAGAGATAAATCAGAATTTATAATATCCAATTATCATTCGTTTCAACGTGGTACTCCATTCCCAGTTCTAAGCATAAACGTTTATATGCAGAGATAGCTTCACTGATAAATTGTTTTTGCCTATCTTCGCTCCACAATAAATCATTGGATGGACAATCCCAATCTAACGCTTTATCATATTCTTCTATTAATTGGCTTAACTCATCTTTCAGTACTTTTGAGATAGGAAGTTGTTCAATACTGACCGGATAATTAGCAAATAGCTTTTTTGACGCTTCATTATTTGTCCATACGCAAGTACCACTTCCCCAATCAAACATGTATTTCAATTCATAAATTGCCATCAGGAATCCCTCATAAATTTTTATCTACAACGACTGCACCGGTTTTCATAGAATTTACTTTTACTTGAAGTCTTTCCTATCATTCAAATTTTTTCACTCAAGAGCATAATTCTCTCCAGTTTTTAAACGCCGTTACCAAACTATGATTTTCATCTACAAAATCATCATATCCATATTCCGCATCGAATTTTCCAGTATTGACTTCATATATGAGTTTCCATTCATTCGGACATTTTCCCTCATAAGTGTGACACACTCTAATCATATTTTCGATATCATCTATAAGCATATCTAAAAGTTCATATACGGAATCATCGTCCAAAATATCATTCAGCTTTAATATGCGATTATCTTTTTTGAAAAACGCATTTGGAAAATCCTGACACCCGTTTTGAAATAGATAAACATATATGAAATCCACTTCGACATTTTTGCTATTTAATACCTTTATACATGAGGAAATTGCCGCAGACTGTGCATCCATAAATGCGTCTTCAAATCCTTCTTTCATAATATTTAATATCCTCCAATAAATTCTGACTTATCTGTGAACATGTTAGTATCACCTGAGAAAATTTCGGTTTTCTCAGGTGATACTTTTTTATGACTACTGCCCCTTACAAAGGATCATTTTTATAAAATATTCTTTTCACAATTACACGACTGATTGTTGAAAGTAGTTTCGCAGTGCTGCAAACAAGGCTTCCATTTGTTCCTCTGTTCCAATCGTAATCCGTAGATATGGTTCTGTTCTGCCTGTTCCAAAATAGCGGACAAAAATGTGCTGTGCTTTGAGCATCTCATATAATTCCTTTGCCGAATACTTTGGATGCGTTACGAACAGGAAGTTACTCTGAGAGTCTGGGAACTGAAAGCCCAATTCTGCCATTACTTTCTTGGATGCTTCTCTGGTTTTTACAATTTTTGCAACCGTATTCTGAAAATACGCCCGATCGGCAACGGAAGCAGCCCCAGCTGCAATGGTCACCTGATTCATCGTATAAGAGTTGAACGAAAACTTACAGTCATTCAGTACCCGAATCAAATTGGGATTGGAAATGGCAAAGCCAATTCGCATCCCTGCCATAGAACGGGATTTCGAGAAAGTCTGTACGACAATCAGGTTATCGTATTTTTCAATCAACGGCAGAGCAGATGTTCCGCCAAAGTCGATATACGCCTCATCCACAATGACAATGCTGTCCGGATTGTGCTGAATGATGTCCTCAATGTCCGAAAGCGGCAAAGCAATTCCAGTCGGTGCATTTGGATTCGGGAAAATGATGCCGCCGTTTTCCGTATAGTAATCTTCTTTTACGATTTCAAAGCGATCATTCAGTTTTTTTGTCTGGTAGGGAATCCGGAACATCTCTGCCCAAACCGGATAAAAACCATAGGTCACATCCGGAAAGAGAATCGGCTTTTCCGAATTGAAAAAGGTCAGAAAACACATAGCAAGCACATCATCCGAACCAACCCCTGTAAAAACCTGCTCCGGTTTGACACCATAAAAATCTGCAATTGCCTGATTCAGCTTGGAAACATTCGGATCTGGGTAAAGCCGCTGTAAATCCGCTGACATTGTATGCAATATCTGCTCCACTGCCGGTGCAGGCGGATAGGGGCTTTCATTGGTATTCAGTTTAATCATATCGGGAAAATTCGGCTGATCCCCTGGTACATACGGTTCTACCTTGCGAATATTCTTTATAAAAGCAGCAGACATGATGATTCATCCTTCTTTTTCTAAAATTTTATCGTTATCGGTTCTGTTTCAGCAAATCCTGCTTCACATTCCAAAGTGCAGCAGACAAGTCCACATAATAGGTATGTGGATTTTCAAATCGCTTGACCTCATCCCAAAGCAATGCAATCTGTTCTTGGCAGTAGGTGCGAATTTCCGGTAAAGACGGTTTTTGATAGACACATTTTCCATCCTGAAAAATCGGTACGAGTAACGCTTTTACTGTAAAGTTTGTAATTTCTTTTGTCTTCCATGTGGCGATTGGGTCAAAAATCGTGTGTGGCTGACTATCGTCAATGGTTTCATGGTACAGACAAAGTTCATCGGCAATTGCCTTTCCGGTCTCCCGATCGTAGAACCGATAGACTTTTTTGAAATGCGGATTCGTAATTTTTGTGATGTTTTCACTGATTTTAATTTTCGGTAAAATCGAGCCGTCCGGCTGTTCTACCGCAACCAATTTATAAACGCCACCGAAAACTGGTGTACTGCGAGCCGTAATCATCCGCTCGCCAACGCCAAACAAATCAATTTCCGCCTTTTGTGCCATCAAATCCTGAATCAGATATTCATCCAACGAGTTGGAAACCACAATTTTGCAGTTCTGCAAACCAGCGGCATCCAGCATTTTCCTTGCTTTCTTGCTCAGATATGCAATGTCTCCGGAATCCAATCGAATCCCAAAATTTGTAATGCCCTTTGGCACCAAGACTTCCTGAAATGCCCGAATGGCATTTGGAATACCGCTCTTCAAGGTGTTGTACGTATCCACCAGCAAAATAGCATTGTGCGGATAATATTCACAGTAGGTTTTGAATGCCTCATATTCTGTATCAAACATCTGCACCCAAGAATGTGCCATCGTACCGCTGGCAGGCACGCCATACAGTTCATCGGTCAGCGTGCAGGCTGTTCCGCCGCAGCCGCCAATATAAGCAGCACGAGCCCCCAAAACGGCACCGGATGCCCCCTGTGCACGGCGGGAACCAAACTCTAAAACAGTTCTTCCATCTGCTGCACGAACAATCCGGTTTGCCTTCGTTGCAATTAAAGATTGGTGATTGAGAGAAAGCAGAACAAATGTCTCCAGCAGCTGTG
The DNA here is from genome assembly GCA_016297675.1 of Oscillospiraceae bacterium. GTDB lineage: Bacteria > Bacillota > Clostridia > Oscillospirales > Ruminococcaceae > Ruminococcus_C. The sequence continues at coordinate 1,029 of JAEDGE010000017.1, read as the reverse complement.
CTGCAATCGCAGGGGCACGAATCGTCATAATCGGTTCATTTGGAAAAACCGGCGTTCCTTCCGGCACTGCCCAAATATCGCCATTAAATTGAAAATCCCGCAGATAAGAGAGAAACCGTTCATCAAAACACTGTTTGCTACGGAGAAAGGCAATATCCTCTTCTGTAAAATGCAGATTGGTGATATAGTCAATCACTTGTTCCAGACCAGCTGCAATGGCAAAGCCGCCACCATCCGGAACATTACGAAAAAACACATCAAAATAAACGATTTTTTGATAAAAGCCATTGAGAAAATAGCCGTTACTCATCGTAAATTCATAGAAATCACAGAGCATTGCATAGTTTTCCTGTTTCATTGGAGTTCCTCCGTTTCTGACAATATCTGCACCTGTAAATTCTTTAGCACAGCAATCGCTGCCGCCTGCAAATCTAAATCTGGAGCTGCTATGCAGGCTTCATCGACCAGTATCGGCACTTCTGGCAGTGCTGTTTTACAGATGACTGCATTGGAAAGCACACAAATACTGGAAACCACACCAACCAATTCGATGCTGGCATAGGTCTGCGTTTGCAGAAAGGTCAGCAGAGCAGCAGAACCAAATGTATTTTTTTCAAAAAAACGATCCTGCGGCTGTACTTGCTTTGCAACCTGTGGCACGAATGCATGACCGTCTGTCCCTTTGATACAATGAGGAACCGGCAAATGCTGTCCTTCCTGCGTTTGCAGATAGTCTTCTGTATGCGTGTCCATAGTAAACAGGACATCATCCCCATTCTGATGATAGGCTGCAATTTTTTCGGCGATGCGTCCGGCAAGAGGGCGTGCCTCTGGAAAGCCAAGCGAACCGGTGACAAAATCATTCTGGTAATCTACAACGATAAGTGCACGCTTCATAATGCATTGCTCCTTTTTTCAAGTACACCGCATGGTGTTGCTTTTATTATACAAGTAAAATTTCTGTTTGTCAACCCGACGGATACACCCACGGAAATCAATTTTCGGATTTCTTTGGGAAAACTTGTCTGA
>JAEDGE010000016.1 GCA_016297675.1 Oscillospiraceae bacterium | reverse complement strand
CATTTCGTCCCGTTTTGTTTTTTCAGATGGCGGACAGCGGTATCTTGTTTCTCATTCATTGACCGATTCCAACTCGTTTGCTTTGCAAGGGTGGCAGCTTGCCCCCCTTGCATCCCCCTCGCCAAGCTGAGCCAGCTTGACCGCAGTCGCCTGCGGCGTAGAATTTACACCATCATTTAAAAATTGATTTCCGTGGCGTTATAATAGGCTCGATTGCAAAATCGTAGATTTTGCAATACCGGCAATGGATTGCCGGTGGTGGCTTTGCCACCAAGAGCCGCCGTTCATATTGTCCTCACAAAAGCCGATGGCTTTGCAGCCGCTTTTGGCGGCATTGCAAACAACAGTGTTGCTTGCAATAGAGGACAGTATATCGTATGCATGGCAGCAGAAAAGGGTGATAAAAAACAGTATCAGTGTTTTTGACTTGCTGATATTTCTCATAGAAACGGAGGATTCTTATGAAACGAAAAGAGGCACTTTATGCCATTTTAGTCGAGCATGCCGGCACATACTGTTCCGGCGAAGAGCTTGCACAGCAGCTTGGAATCAGCCGTGCAGCGGTCTGGAAAGCCGTGCAGACGCTCCGCACGGAATCCAATGTTCCCATCCAGTCCCGTGCCAAACTGGGATACTGTATTCCCAAGGATGCGGATTTGCTCCTGGAAGCGGCGGTTCGGCAGCGGCTGCAAACCAAACAGCTGGGCAATACGTTATATCATCATACGACAGTCGGCTCGACCAATACAGTCTGTAAGCAACTCGCAGCGGAAGGCGCTGCACATGGAACAGTGGTGATGGCAGACGGACAGTCCGCCGGTCGGGGACGGATGGGAAGAACGTTTTACTCCCCTGTCAATACAGGATTGTATTTTTCTGTGATTTTACGGGAGCATTTGACCATGCCAATGGCACAGCAAGTCACCTGCTGTGCGGCGGTTGCGGTCGCAGAAGCCATAGAAGCGCTTTATCAATTGCCGGTACAGATTAAATGGGTGAATGATGTGCTGTATCAGAAAAAGAAACTATGCGGTATTCTGACAGAGGCAGCCTGGAACTGCGAAGATGGACAGATGGATTATATGGTGGTTGGCATTGGCATTAACGTTCGGCAGACAGCAGTCACAATGCCACCAGAACTACAGAATGTGGTTTCCTCTCTGGAGGAGAGCGGCTGTGAACAGGTCAATCGTTCGGTACTGTTGGCGGAGATTTTGAATCGTTTTGAAACACAGTTGGAATGTTTGCCGGAACATGGTTTTCTGGAATCTTACCGAAATCATTCTTGTTTGACAGGAGAACGGGTCACAGCTTGGCAGGGCATGGAACAGCTTGAGGGCGTTGTAACAGGGATTGCAGAGGATGGAGCCTTGTTGTTGCAGTTGGACACCGGAGAGCAGGTAGTCTTGCAGTCAGGAGAAGTAACGCTGCATCCAAAGGCGGATAAAGAAGTATGAGTGTTGTTGCAGCTTTTTCGATGTGAATTCGTTTGATCTGCTGAACGACAAGCTACGAATAACCTATATTTGGAATACACGCTCTATCTTGACAGTTCCCCTTCCTATATGCTATACTAACAATAACTGTGCGGAAACAAAATCAACCGCAGGCACCCTGCAAAAAGATAGAAAAATACAGAAAGAAAGGCGGTTATCCTATGCCCATTAAAGTTGGTATGGTTTCCCTTGGATGTTCCAAGAATCTGGTGGACAGCGAGCGAATGCTGTTCAAACTGCGGAAACATGGCTATACACTCGTAAAAGAACCCGGCGAAGCGGATGTCGTTGTTGTCAACACCTGTGGCTTTATTCAATCTGCAAAAGAAGAAGCCATTGAAACGATTTTAGAGCTGGCAGAACTGAAGGCAGAGGGAACGATTCAAAAAATCATTCTCACCGGCTGCCTCACAGAACGTTACCAGCAGGAGGCAGCAGACCTCTTTGAAGAAGTCGATGCCGTTGTCGGCATTGGCGACCAAAAAGACATTGTTGCCATTTTAGAATCGGTTCTGCACAAGGAGCGTGTCATCCAGTTTGCCCCAAAAAGTGATGCAGAACTAACTGGTGACCGGATTATTTCCACACTGCCATTCTACTCCTACTTAAAAATTGCAGAAGGATGCAGCAATCGGTGCAGCTACTGTGCCATTCCATCCATCCGTGGTTCATACCGCAGCGTACCCATGGAAGATGTGCTGGAAGAAGCCAATCGACTGGCTGAGCGTGGCGTGACAGAATTGATTGTCATTGCACAAGATACCACACAATATGGAAAAGACCTTTATGGTGAGGCGCGTCTGCCGCAGCTGCTTCAAGCACTCTGTGCCATTCCCACTGTACACTGGGTGCGGGTGCTGTACTGCTATCCAGAACGGATTACAGACGAATTGCTTGATGTCATGGCAGCGGAAGACAAAATTGTAAAGTATCTGGATATCCCGATTCAGCATTGTGACGGAGACATTCTCCGCCGGATGCATCGTCCGGGAGACGAAACCACGCTGCGGAATCTGATTGCAAAAATTCGCCAGAAAATGCCGGATATCACCCTGCGTACCACATTGATTACTGGTTTCCCCGGCGAAACCAAGGAACAGTTCAATGCATTGGGCGATTTCGTACAGGATATGCAGTTTGACCGGCTGGGCTGCTTCGCCTACTCCGAAGAGGAGGGAACAGAAGCCGCTGCATACGAAGACCAGATTGACGAAGAAACCCGTACACACCGTGCGGAAATTCTCATGCAGCAGCAGGCAGACATTCATGCAGAAAAGAATGCTGCCAAAATCGGCACACAGATGGAAGCCGTCATTGAGGGCTTTGATCCATGGGCTGGCTGCTACTTCGGCAGAACCGCCGCAGATGCTCCCGAAATTGACGGAAAAATCTTCATTCGCCGCACACAGGAACACCAGTGCGGGGATTATGTGACAGTAGAAGTATTTGATACCATGGATTATGACCTGCTGGCAGAGGAGGTAGAGAAAGCATGAATCTACCAAACAAGCTGACTTGTCTGCGGGTGCTGCTGATTCCAGTCTTTTTGATTTTTCTGTACATTTCAGCGATTCCCTATCATTTTCTGCTGGCACTGCTGGTTTTTGCAGCGGCTTCCATTACCGATGCACTGGATGGGAAAATTGCCCGTGCAAGAGGACTGGTGACGAATTTCGGGAAATTCCTTGACCCACTGGCAGATAAAGTCCTGGTACTGACCGCACTGCTGGCATTTGTAGAGCTGGACGAAATCCAAATGTCTGCGATTCCGGTGATGATCATTGCTGCCAGAGAATTTATGGTTTCTGGTTTGCGGATGCTGACTGCCAGCGAAGGGGTTGTGGTTGCAGCTGGCATTTGGGGAAAGCTCAAGACAGCGTTTACCATGGTGACCATCGTGGCAGTACTGGTATATTGTTCTCTAACTGGTGACTTTGCTCTTGCTGTTCCGGAAGCTGTCAAAACGTGGGGACTGAATGGTTTGATTTGGATTTCCACTGCATTGACTATTTTATCTGGCGGCGTGTACCTAAAAGGATACTGGTCCTATATCAATACGGATAAATAAGAATTCAAGTGCGGACAGAACAAGAAACATGTTCTATCCGCTGTAAAAGAAAGGATGCGATCATCATGATGAAAAAGATACTGGCTGCTACCGCAGCATTCACCCTGCTGCTCACCGCGGTCGGATGCAGCAGCGACAAAGATAGTAGCTCTGAAACAGCAGAATCCAACGTTATTTCTTCTGCATCCCAAACAACAGCAGAACCTACTGCATCGGAAACAGCAGAAACGACAACAATTGACATAGAAGCCGTTATGCCGCAGGAATTGGAATTAGCTGCTGAACCGGTTACCTTTGAAAAAATTTCTTTCCAGGTTCCCACGATGTGGTCTACTATGAGTGTAGAAAATCTCTCCGTATGGTATCCGATGGATGGCAGCGGAGCTTTGACCTTGCAACTTTTTGACCCGGCTTCCATGAATATGGAGGGGGCTACCCAGAAGGAAACACTGGAGAACCTCGGAAAACATCTGGCAGAAGGACAGACCATTGTCTCCGAAGTCTGGAACACGGTACAGGATGCAGATGCCTATGCCATCACGTATTCTCCGGCAGCAGAAGGGGAAGTGGATGTTGCACAAAAAATGAATCTTTCCATTCTCTTTTATGTAGAAGATACGCCGTACAGCATGACATTCTCCAACTATACCGGCGTGAGTCCGGTTCTCAAAAATGCCAGCAACATCATGGATACCGTACAATTTTGATGTATTTGCAAAAACATACCATGCTTTCCTGTTGCTTTTTGGGCTGCAATCGGGTTTAAAATTGTGGGATTCGCTGAAAAATGAAAAAAAAATTGACATCATGCTTCATTTGTGTTATAGTGAAAAGGCTTTCAAAAACAAATTGTTGGAATGAAAAAGGAGAAAAAGAATATGAAGAAAATATTCGCAATGTTTTGTGCTCTTGGCATGATGGCAACACTGGCAGCCTGCGGCGAGCAGGATGGTGCTTCTTCTGAGGCAGCTACCACAGAAGCGACAACCGAGGCAACCACAGAAGCAACGACAGAGGCGACAACAGAAGCAACGACAGAAGCGACAACGGAAACCACGACAGAAACTACCACGACTACCGCAGAGGAAGAAACAGCAGATGCGGAATCAGAAGAAGAATCCGTGGATACCGATGCACTGGCAGCAGAACTGACCCAGACAGAAACCGTAGACAGCTTCTCTCTGAGCGTTTCTCCGAACTGGACAAAGGATGAATCATTGGGTTATCCGATGTGGTATATGGAAGATGCGTCTGGTGCATTCTTTGTACAGGAATTTAATACCGCTGATATGGGAATTTCTTCTGATACCGATCACACAACTGTACTGGAACAGATCGGAGAAGCAATGAGTTCGCAGGAGCAGGCTGTTGTTGTTGCAGAAGAATGGGACACCATCAACGGAGAAGAAGCATATGGTGTGACTTATACATTGGAAACCAGCGGGATCACGACCACAAATGTTTCTATCTTCTTCTATGTAGGAGAAACTGTTTGCGGCATTACCTTTACAGATTTCGGTGGTACTGGCACAGTGATGGATTATACAATGCCAGTTCTGGATTCGATTACATTCTAAACAAATTACAACTGATCCATACAAACAAAGGGCTGTCCAGAAATGGACAGCCCCTTTTATTTTCTCTTTCCTACCGCAACAGCAATGCCTGTACTGCCTCCAGTGAAGGCAGTACTGCTTCCGCCATTTGTCGCAGTTCTTCTGTGGGTGCGACCTGATCGGGCACCATCAGCACCCGCATACCAGCTGCATAGGCACTTTTTACGCCATTTTCTGAATCTTCTACCGCATACGTCTCAGCCGGACAGCATTGCAGTTTTTCACAGGCTGTCCGATAAATTTCTGGATGCGGCTTGCCGTGTGCAATCTGATCTCCCGTGATAATGGCATCAAAATACTGCACAAAACCCGACAATTCTAAATGATGCATGGTGGTTTTCAGACTGGTCGATGTTGCAAGTGCGACTTGCCAGTTCGCTGCCTGTAATGCCTGCAACAGGGCTTCTGCTCCCTTCATCACTGGCATCCCATGCTTGTCCAGTTCCGTCAGCATCCGCCGCCGTTTCTCCGTTTCCATGTCCACATAGGGAAAATCCGGATAGTTTTTCGCAAAGAATGCACGGGTATCCGTTCGGTTTCTTCCACGGCACTGCTGCAAGGCAGTCACCATTTCCGGCATATTTGCTTCTGCCATCATTTCTTTCCACAGACGGTCGCTGAGTGCTTCTGTCGCAAATAAAACACCGTCCATATCAAATACAATACTGTTCATAAATAATTCATCCTTCCTGTTTTTGTAAACTTTAAAGAACCTCCCCTAAGTTTTTAAGACTATTTTAAGGTTTCTGTGGTATCTTAAAAATGGATTTCATAATCCCCAATTCCCCTTGTTTTTGTTTTATTTTCTATTATTCCTTCTTTTTCCTGACGGCAGTGGTCGTCAGGATATTTTTTTGCCTATTTTTCTGCTGTCTCTGCATGGGTAAAGGTCTTCTGAAAATATTGTTTTCGATAGACAGCCGGTGTACAGGAAAACTCTTTTTGGAAACACTGAATAAAATGACTTTGAGAGGAAAATCCGAAATACTCTGCAATTTCTGCGTAGGAGTAGTCTGAAAAGCGAAGCATATTGGCTGCGGCATGGAGTTTTTCCTGTCGGATAAAGTGGCTGACAGAAAGTCCCGTTTCCTTTGCAAAAAGAGCAGAAAAATAACTACGGTTCACAGAAAGTGCTTCTGCCACCTCAGATACTGTGAGTCGCTGGTGCAGATGGTGGCAAATATATTCGATGCCCTTGATCACATGCATGGAATAGCCCTGTTGCTTTGGCAAATTCGCCATTTTCTGCGTAAAATCAATGACCATTTCATTCTGAAGCCGAAGAATCTGTTCCGCAGTGGGCAGTTCATCCATTTTATTGATATACAAATCACTTAATGTGTAGGCAAGTTCCTGTTCCAGCCCGTGTTCTACACAAAGACGAGTGATCATCGCAACCGAAACCACAAAATGATACCGTAGATTTCGCAGCGGATCTTTGGAGAGCTGTCCGTATACCCCCGCATTATAGGCATGAATATTCTCTGGTTTGATCAATTGTAAGTGCAGCCTGTCCAGTCTTCCGTGAACAATGTCCTCATAATAACTGCATTCCTGCTGGTATCCCATGTGTGTCATATTATTCTCTTGCTGCTGAAAGAGCCGGTTTTGAAGCTCTCGGTGATATGTCATAAAATATCCCCCCCTTTTGGTTTATTATAAAACGTATTTGATAAAAGTGCAACAAATTTTGTATGAATTTTATGAAAAATGCAGTATAATGAAGTTGTAAATGAAACAGTACTTCCCCAAGATTTCTTGTCAGGACAGGAACGGTTCTCGTTCCGTGTCCTGATAGAAATAGTATGCTGTATCATAAAGTATTATCAAGATTATATTGTTTTTAAAATAAAAATATATTTCAATCCCTTTATTGAAAGGAAAATGGATATGAGAAAATGGATTGGTTTTGAAAAAGGCATCAACCTTGGCGGTTGGCTGTCACAGTGGGATTTAACCGACAAGGAACACTTGGAAACATTTATCACAGAAGCGGATATCCAGCAAATTCGGGAAATGGGAGCTGACCATGTCCGTCTGCCAGTGGATTATTCCCTGTTAGAGGAAGAAGACGGCACCCCAAAGGACGAAAACTTTATTTATATTGACCGCTGTCTGGAATGGTGCAAAAAAGCAGGACTGCATATGATTCTTGACCTGCACAAAACTGCCGGCTATGCTTTTGATGAAGCAAATGACTGCGAAGCATTTTTTGAGAGCGAAGCCTTACAGGAACGCTTTCTCTGTCTGTGGGACAAACTGGCAGCTCGTTACGGGCAGGAGCCTGATTTTATCGCATTGGAATTGCTGAATGAAATTGTGAATCCGGCTGTCAGCGACATCTGGAATGCATTGGCTGCCCGTGCCATTGAGCGGATTCGCCGTATTACAAAAGATACTTATCTGGTAGTTGGCGGCACACGGTATAACAGCGTGATGTCTGTTAAGGCACTTTTACCGCCACCGGATGAAAAAATCGTTTATACGTTTCACTGCTATGAACCCATTCTGTTCACCCATCAGGGTGCCTACTGGGTAGCTGGTATGCCGGAGTCGTTCCGCACAGGTTGCCTGCTGTCTGCTGGAGCTTGTCTGGAGCAATCGAAAATGCTGGATAGCAACGTAACAGACGTTTTGAAAACGGTTCCGCCAGAAGTACAGGGAACAGACTTTTTCCTTGCATTGTTCCGAGAGGCAGTTGCAGTGGCAGAAGAACGAGGCGTTCCCCTTTACTGTGGAGAATATGGCGTCATTGATCTGGCATCGCCGGAAGATGCTGTACAGTGGCATCAGGCAATTCATGAAGCCTTCGTGCAGCTTGGAATTGGGAGAGCAGTATGGACTTATAAGGCATTGGATTTCGGATGGATGGATGCCCATTACAATTCTGTTCGGGAGCAGCTCATACATCTGATGTAAGAATCTGCTCCGATTCACTGGATTGCAATCTTTTTAAGATACCTCCTCACCATTTTATACAAAGCAACAGCCGCATTTGGGAAAAATCATTCCAAATGCGGCTGTTGTTTTTTGGGCAGCATTGCACAGAGAATGCCGGATGGCACTGCTGTTGAGGGAAAGGGTTGCACGCCGCAGGCAGCTAAAAAGTTTTTCGGTGCAGCAGTTTTTCAAAAATGCTGCCGAGGGATCTTAAGGGGCGAGTAGCCCCTTATTTTTTGCAAAGCAAAAAGCAAAACAAAAGCAAACGCATTCCACAAGAAACCGATAGAAGAAACACGTCCCGTCCATCGCCCTTTCCAAAATAAACCGACCGAACTTGGGAAAAGGCTGCACGGGGGCGATGGACGGATACCCAGGCAAAAGCAGGGATCTCCCCTTTTGCCGGCGGAGTTCAGACCGTTTGATTGAGAAGATATTAGAAAACATCTTCTTCGGGAAACCGTTCGATTTAGAAGGTATTAGAAAACGTCTTCTTGGAAAACCTTGTCCGAATCGTCCGGCGAAAACGCTTCGCTGTTCGCCTGTGTCCGCTGTCCGCCCTATTTTGTACTCTAATTTGCAATCTGACCGTTCTAAATTTCTGTATTTCGTTCCGTTTTGTTTTTTTCGGAGGGCGGACAGCGGTATCTTGTTCCTCGTTTGTCTACCGTCTCCACCTCGTTTGCTTTGTTAAGGGGAACAGCTTGTTCCCCTTAACAATCCCCTCCGCCAAGCTGAATCAGCTTGACCATAGTCGCCTGCGGCGTGCAGCTGTTTCCTGCCTACCCTAATTTTATTCCGTTACATCGGTAAGTACCGTCTCTGGATAATAATAGGACAAAATTTCTTGCCAGGTTGCTCCGTTTTTTGCCATTGCATTCGCTCCGTATTGGCTCATGCCTACGCCATGCCCATACCCTTTGGTGGTGATGGTGAATGCTTCATCTGCATATGTCACGGTAAAGGCAGCCGCCCGCAGTGACAGAGCAGACCGCACATCCTGCCCACTGACCGAAACACCGCCAACATCTGCGGTGCAGACCGTGCCGGAATCCGAAACTTCCTGTACAGTCAGCCACGTTTCCGGATGGTCTTCCTCCAGTTCAGCATCTGGAGCAAGGGTTTGCAAGGCTTCCTGCATTTCCTCTTTGGAGAATGTCACCTCCTCCAGAAAATGGGGTGCCGTTTCATCCGCTGCACTGTCTACCGGTACGAGATAAGGTACTGCCTGCCCCCATACCACTTCTGCCGATTCTGTTTGTCCAGAAGACATAGAACAAAATGCCGCAATAATTGGTTCTTCCTCATATGTCAAAATATAGGGCAGGACTTCGTCCACAGCATCTGCAATTTCATGATAATAGGAATCGAATTGTTCGCCATAGTACTGTTTTGCTTGATTTTGGGTAAAATATGCCTGATACTGTGCCGGATCATTGGAAAAATCTGCACCGCACAGTTCGGGGGTCGGATTTTCCTGCTCTATTTGCTGCTGTCGCACAGCATAGGTATGTGCTGCTACCGCCTGTGCCTTGAGTGCTTCCGGTTCAAATGTTGCCGGCATTTCTGCACAGACTGCCCCAATCACATAATCTCTTGCGGAAACAGTCAGCACTTCTCCGGTAGAGATATCCAACACAGAGAAATTCGGCAAATTTTCAGCTGTTACAGCGGATTCTGAAGCAGCAGGCGGTGTTTTGTGAGAGAGCAGCAGTGCCGGAACCACTGGAATGGCAGTGAGCAACAGGGCAAATAGGAGCAACATCATACGATCCCGTTTCATAAAAACGTCCTTTCTGAAAATGGATATACGGATAAGCGTAATACAATTGAGATTGCAGAAACATTCTGCTTGTCTAATCTTTTTATTTTCAAAATTGAAAAATGCCAGCCTGTCAAAAGGATTTCCTAAAAAAAGAAACGATTTTTCCCTGAAAAAGCTTTCTTTCCGCTGGTTGACAGACATTGCAATTTCGTGTATAATTATAAGATACAAGCAGAGAAAACCTGTGTAAACTTCAGCATTTTTCCATTGCTGCCGTTTGCAGATCATCTGTGAACCGCTTTCTCTGTACAGTATCCCAGATGGTTCACACGAATTATCGCACAATCGGGCATTTGCCCTGATCGAAAAGGAGGCCTTCTTATGACATTACAGGAAAATTACCTGACGGAAGAAACCAACATCCAGCAGTCGGATATTAAAAGACTATGCGACCGTCTGAAAAAACATTCTCAAATCGAACCGGCACTCTATGAAAAATACAATGTAAACCGTGGCTTACGCCATAGCGATGGCTCCGGTGTCGTAGCCGGCATTACTCGTATTTGCAGCGTGCATGGCTATGTCATTGATGAAGGCGAACGCAAACCGGTACCGGGCGAATTGATTTATCGTGGCTACAGCATCAAAGATCTGGTAGAACATGCCGAACAGGAAGACCGCTTTCTCTTTGAAGAAATCGTGTATCTGCTTTTGCTGGGGGAACTGCCGACCGCCACAGAATTGGATGTCATGCGGAAATCTCTTGCTATGCGGAGAGAACTGCCACCGGGATTCTTGGTGGACAGCATCATGCAAGCACCGTCTAAAAATATCATGAATAAGCTCGCAAGAAGCATCCTGTCGCTCTATTCCTATGATGACGATCCGGAACATCCGTCTCTGGAAGGCGAAATGCGGATTGCTCTCGGTCTGATTGCCAAAATGCCAATTCTGATGGACGGTGCTTATCAGGCAAAACGGCATAAGTTCGACAATGCCAGCATGATCATTCATCAGATCCGACCAGAAGAGGGCACCGCAGAATCCATTCTCTCCCTCATCCGGAATGACCGAAACTATACCAAACAGGAAGCCCAGTTGTTGGATATTATGCTGTCCATCCATGCGGAACACGGCGGCGGTAACAACTCCACCTTTGCATGCCGAGTTGCAACCTCTTCCGGTACGGATCCCTATGCTGCCTATACCACTGCCATCAATTCCCTCAAGGGTTCTCGTCACGGCGGTGCCAACATCAAAGTCGTACAGATGTTGGACTGCATCAAAGAAAATGTCAAGAACTGGAACGATGAAGGGGAAGTGGCAGATTTCGTCACAAAAATCCTCAAAAAAGAAGCGGGCGATGGTTCTGGTCTGATCTACGGCATGGGGCACGCTGTTTATACGCTCTCTGACCCTCGTGCCGTGATTCTGAAGCGGAAGGCATTTGAAATGGCAAAAGGCAAGGAAATCGAAGCAGAATTTGAGCTGCTGTCTCTGGTAGAACGGCTGACACCGGAACTGATGAAAAAAGTGCGTGGAGTGGATAAGGCAATGTGTGCCAATGTCGATATGTATTCCGGTCTGGTATACCGGATGCTGGGCATTCCGGATGAGCTCTTTACGCCGCTTTTTGCCAGTGCCAGAATGGTCGGCTGGGCAGCACACCGCATGGAAGAACTCCTGACCGGCAAGCGGATTATCCGTCCGGCTTACAAGCCAATTACCAAAATGAAACCATATGTACCGTTATGCGACCGGTGATTTTGTTTCGCCTGCTGCTGACGGGCTGTCTGCTGCTCCTGCTGACCGGCTGCACATTTGGGGCGACGGTGGATGCTCTGCTGACACCGCCTCATCTGCGTGGGGAACAGGAGCAGATTTATCAGGCACTGCAAAATGCCGTCGGCAACCGGATTACCCTGCAATATCCCCGCACCGGTGAACATCTTTCTGCTGTAATGATATCAGATTTAGACGGTGATGAGTTGGATGAAGCAGCGGTTTTTTATCGAAAAGAGGGCACACTCACAACGGAAAATGCCCTTCGGTTGAATCTGCTTGACCAGGTAGACGGAGAATGGATGTCCGTCTGTGACCTACCGGCAGAGGGGGCTGTGGTAGATCGGGTGGTTGTTTCAAACATTGGAAATCAAGAACGGCTCATTGTCGGCTATGCACAGGTAGACCAGTCTGACAAGGCTTTGGTCATTTACAATTATACAGACGGCAGCCTGACAAAAAATTTCACGGTTTCCTATTCCAGCTTTGAAGTAGCAGATCTGGATGGTGATACCACACGGGAACTGATGGTATTCCGAGCGGCAGAAGGAGAACATAATGCAGAAGCAGCTGTTTATGTACCGGATGAACGGGATAACTATACCCGATATGCACTGACGTTACAAGCAAAATTTACGGAGTACAGTCAGGTGCTTTGCGGCAGTACGCAAAACGGAAACATTGCAGTTTATCTGGATGGTGTTGTTGGTGCAACAACCATGCAGACAGAAATCCTCCAGTTTGATGGCAGAAATCTGATTCGCCTTTCAGATACAACGGATACCAGTACGCTTCGTCCGATTGGATGGTTGACGATGGATATTGATCAGGATGGTGTTCCGGAAGTGCCGGTACAGGGGCTGTTTCCGGGCTACAACGAAACTGATTCCGATTTAATCCGGATGACACGCTGGATGACCGTGACACAGGATGGATCTCTACAGGAAAAAAGCCGCGGTTATTACAGTTTAGGCGAAGGCTATGCCTTTTTGTTGCCGCCAAACTGGAAAAAAACAGTCACTGTACAGAATGATACCCTGACTGGCGATTTAGTTTTTTATCATTATGGCGGTGACCGTTTTGCAGCTATGCCGGAACTGATGCGAATTGCGGTGGCAACCGATACCGCCAATCGGGACAGTCGGTTAGAAGAGGGATATCAATTGCTGTATTCCCGTGGCAATGCCTTTTATTTTGTGAAGGTGCCGGAGAACAGTACCGATGAACTGGCAAGAAGTGTTGGGGATTTGCTGGGGTATTTTATGTTTGTATCGTAGCGGACAATGGGAACAGAATATGGATGAATGTGCATAAGAATCTATTCTATGGCTGCCAATCTAAGGCAACACCGCACAAAGAACGCCTGACGGCTTTGCACGCCATCTGCTTGCATCTTTTCCGTCATATTTCACAAAAATGCTCGCGAATACACAAAGTATTCACTCCGCTTTTTGTTTCATCTGACGAAAAATCTGACGGCACATCTGTCGCACAATCTTTGTGCGGTGTCACCCTAAAACAGGAAGGAGAAACGACAGATCTATGAAACGAATTTTAGTCTGCGAGGATGAAGATGTCATCCGTGAATTTGTAGTCATTAACCTGAAACGAGTCGGTTATGATGTTTATGATGTCAGCTGCGGCGAAGATGCCCTGCGTGCATTTGAAGCCGCCGGCGGAAATTTCGACATCGTGCTGCTGGATATTATGATGCCCGGTATAGACGGCTTTCAGGTCTGCAAGGAACTTCGGAAACGAAGCTCTACCATTGGCATTATCATGTTGTCAGCAAAAACACAGGAAATGGACAAGGTCAACGGTTTGATGATTGGTGCAGACGACTATATCACAAAACCCTTTTCTCCCTCCGAATTAACTGCAAGAGTCGATGCCATTTATCGCCGTGTCTGCATGAGTTCCGTCAGCGATAAACAGAAATCCATGCTGAAAAGCGGGCCGTTTGTGTTGAATCGGGTCAACCGCACCCTCCACAAGAACGAAAAACCCATTGAACTCACACAAATTGAATATCAAGTTTTAGAATATTTCTTGAAAAATAAAAATACTGCTCTCGACCGTGCCAGCATCTTGGAACATATCTGGGGAGAACAGTATGATGGCGATGATAAAATTGTGGATGTCAACATCCGCCGCATTCGTATGAAAATTGAAGACCAGCCCTCCAACCCGAAATATATCACAACGATTTGGGGTTATGGCTATAAGTGGAATGACCCAAATGACCACTAAACAGAAAAAACGCCGTATACTGCGAAAAAATACCATCACAACACGATGGCTGGTGAGCAATCTTGGAGCAGTGTTTCTGGTATTGCTGATTGTAGAACTGGCAGTCATTTATACTTTGCAGCATTATTATTATAATTCAGCAGAACAATATCTCACCACAAAAATTTCTTCTGTCACCACCGTGTTGACCCGCTATTCACAGGACAGCAGCTCAAACTTTTCTGCTGACCTGCGAAGCACATTTGAAAACTTTTCGGATAAAGAACGCATGGAGCTGATGGCAATCAACTCCAAGGGAAGAGTGACTCTGACCACATCCGGTTTCGCACCAGATGCCAGTGTTGCCATGCCGGACTATGAAACAGCGATGGAAGAAGAAAATGGTACTTGGATTGGCACACAGAACGGGGAATGCATTATGGCAGTGAGTGTTAATATTTCTGCCATACAGCCCGAATATAACGCCATTCGAGTCGTTGCCTCTATGACGCAAATTGATGCCACGCTGCGGGATTATATGATCATGATTACGGCTGTTTGCATCGGGATCCTGCTGTTGTTGTTGATCACAGGTTCTTTTTTTGTGCGTTCGATTGTACTTCCCATCAACCGCATCAATGCGGCAACCAAAAAATTTGCACAGGGGGATTTTTCTCAGCGAATCACCCCCATTCCGGAAGATGAAATCGGCGACTTGTGCAAAGCGGTCAATGATATGGCATCCACGCTTTCTGAAACAGAGGCGATGAAAAATGAATTTATCTCCTCTGTCTCCCATGAATTGCGGACACCACTCACTGCCATTCAGGGCTGGGCGGAAACGCTTTGTCTGGATATGGATGCGGAAACCATGCAGAAAGGCATGCATGTCATTGTCAACGAAACAGAACGACTTTCCCGTATGGTAGAAGAATTACTCGACTTTTCGAGAATGCAGAGCGGGAAACTGACCTTACAGCCCATGCCGATGGATATTCTGGCAGAGCTGGGCGATGCCGTGCTGATTTATACAGAAAAGGCAAAACGGGAACACATCCGCATGATTTACCATGAACCCGAGATGCTGCCGTTCGTGTACGGGGACAAAAACCGCATTCGGCAGGTATTTATCAATGTGATAGACAATGCGTTGAAGTATTCCAATCCCGGCGGATTGGTGACGGTCAGTGCAGAGGCAATCGGCAACCAGATACAGGTTCGGATTTCTGACAACGGCGTGGGAATCAGTGCGGCAGATTTGCCGAGAGTCAAAACGAAATTTTTCAAGGCGAACCACACCCGAAGAGGTTCCGGCATTGGACTGGCAGTGGCGAATGAAATCATCACGATGCATCATGGCAGACTGGATATCCAGAGTGAATTGGGCGTAGGAACCGCTGTCATCATTACCCTGCCGGCAATGAAGGAGAAATGAGCATGAAAAAATGCAGAATCACCGTCATGAGAATGGCACACTATGATGATTTGATAGAACGATATGAAAATCCGATGGAACATGCCTGTGACATGCAGGTCGGACAGGTCTGGATTACAAATGGTTGGCAGAAGCCGGAAGGCATGTGCGACAGTGCATGGGAGAGCATGTCGCCGTTTGTCATGACATTGGCACACGGCGGAGAAAATCTGTATGATGGCTGGATGAAAAATAAAAAGTCGGCGATGATTTCCTGCAATGATGGATTCCGTCCGGTAAGTTTTTTCATTGAGGCATTAGAAGAGGACGTGTAAAATCGTATGCGAAAACTGGATAAAAAATTGATGGAAACCGCATTGCAGTCTTTACTGCTGCCGGGAGAAGGATATTTCGGAGCCGTTTATGCTGGCTTTGGGCGAGGCAGTGTCCTCTCCACCTCCGCACTGGATAACCGCTATGGTTTTCTGGCGGTTACGAATCAAAATCGGCTGCTGATTGCACAGTATAATATTCTCACAATGCCGCTGTTCCAAGGAGCACTGCCGCTGCAAGCTCTGGAATCTCTAAAAGTTAGCAAAACAATATTGAATATGTATTCTGTCAAAATGCAGTTTCGGGCACAGGGAGAAACCTGCAAGCTTGCGTGCAAAATCAGTCCAAACGTTTATGGAATGGGCTTAAAAGAGCAGCAGGAAAATGCAGAACAGCTGCTGAAGGTGCTGCAAAAGTGGAATCATGCGGGATTGGATTCTGCATGATTCCAATCAAAATATCATTCGCATTTCAATAAGAAAACTCGTCTTAGAAGGGAGCATTATGAAGCAATCAACAAAACCAGAACAAGCAAAACACCGCTCCAAAATTGGTGGACAGGCACTGATCGAGGGCGTCATGATGAAAGGCGTCCATACCGGTGCGATGGCGTGCCGCCTGCCGGACGGCACCATTGACGTAGAAACATGGGAGGAACACAACGGCAAAGATATGCCTTGGTATCGAAAGTGTCCGCTGGTACGAGGCAGCTTTAACTTTGTCTTTTCCATGCGGGACGGCTACCGCTGCCTGATGAAATCCGCAGAAAAGCAGATGCCCGACGACGAAGAAGATGAAACCGAAGAAATGAGCAAGTTTGAACAG
This sequence comes from Oscillospiraceae bacterium, assembly GCA_016297675.1. GTDB lineage: Bacteria > Bacillota > Clostridia > Oscillospirales > Ruminococcaceae > Ruminococcus_C. The sequence continues at coordinate 4,280 of JAEDGE010000016.1, read as the reverse complement.
TGGCTGAATGACAAGCTGGGAGAAAAGCTGTTTGGCATTATCATGTCCGTTGCAATGGTCATTGGCGTTGTCTTTGCCGTATTCACTTTTATTTTTCTGCCCAAATTTCTGATCAGTCTGCTGATTGACCACACTGCCATTCCTGACGACAGCCGCTTTGTGCGGTCTTTGCTGGAGGGAATCATCAAGATTGTGATTTTTCTGGGCTATATGATTCTTACCGGCTGTATGAAAGACATTCGACGTACTTATGAGTATCACGGAGCGGAACATAAAACCATTGCCTGCTTTGAGGCAGGCGAGCCGCTGACGGTAGAGAACGTCAAAAAACACTGTCGCTTTCATCCCCGATGCGGTACCAGCTTTATTTTTATTACTTTGATTGTCAGCATTTTGGTAATGTGTCTGGTTCCGCTGACGGTTGTCTGGCAGCGTGTGATTGTGAGCATTCTGTTACTGCCGTTTGTAGTCGGCATTTCCTATGAATTTATTCGCATTGCTGGAAGAAGTAACAGCTGGCTGACTCGTGCTCTCTCGTTTCCGGGACTGCAAATTCAGCGAATTACCACCAGAGAACCGGATGCCGATCAGATTGAATGTGCGATTGCAGCATTAAAGCCGTGTATTCCGGAGAATTTGGAGGAAGACGAGTGGTAACATGGACACGTCGCCAACTTTACCAGAGAATCCGGCAGCGGCTAACGGCTGCCAATCTGGAGGATGCCGCAGCGGAATCGGGATTTCTGCTGGAATTTCTGCTGGGAAAACCGCTGCCGCAGCTGCTGATGGACGGTGATTTGCCGGTATCAGAACCCATCGTACAACAGGCAGAGCAGCTCTGTGAAAAGCGTGCAAACCGCTATCCACTGCAATATCTGCTTGGCACATGGGAGTTCTATGGACTTCCACTGCAAGTCGGAGAAGGCGTCCTGATTCCCCGTGCGGACACAGAAACGCTGGTGGAGTTTGTGCTTTCCTGTCGGCAGAACGCAGCACAAACCAAGCTGTTAGACCTGTGCAGCGGCAGCGGATGCATTCCGGCTGCAATTGCTGCCCATTTACCACAGGTAACCGGTGCAGCTGTGGAACGAGAACCCGCTGCTTTCTGTTATCTGAAACAAAATCTCCAGCAGCATGCCCCGTCTATTCAGCCGATACAGGGCGATGTTTTAGATGCCGTGTTTGCAAAGGATTTTTCCAGTTATGATGTAATTACTTGTAATCCGCCTTACCTGACAGAAATGGATATGCAGGTGCTTCAGCCGGAAGTGGCATTTGAACCAGAAACGGCATTGTATGGCGGTACAGATGGGCTGGACTTTTACCGCATGGTCACAGCATACTGGAAAGATGCTTTGACAGCAGATGGCTGGTTGGTCTATGAAATCGGGATGGGACAGGAGCAGGATGTAGCAGAAATCCTGCGACAAAACGGCTTTTCAGAGATGGTGCAGCGTACGGATGCCGGTGGGATTGTCCGGCTGGTGGCAGGGCGGCGGCGAGTCGCCGCTGACAGTCCACCCACCGTTACGTTGTGAAAGGGATAGCCTTTTTACTGCCCTCAAGGGTGGGAAACGGCTGCACGCCGCAGGCGAACAGCGAAGCGTATTCGCCGGACGGTTCGGACAAGGTTTCCCAAAGAAATCGAAACAGGAATTTGCACAGCATTGTCGCTTTCTGCGAATTGTACCTACCCTTTTTATATCATTATCATTTTCATAAATTCTCCCTCGAAAGGAGCATCGCACATGAAACTTGCATTTGTTATTCCTTGGTATGGTGAGGGCATCCCCGGTGGTGCAGAAATGGAACTCCGGGAAGTTGCCGGACACCTCCAGAAAGCCGGTGCCGATGTAGAAATTCTCACCACCTGTGTGCGGGATTTTACCGCTGACTGGAATGAAAATTATTACGCTGCCGGCACCGCTATGGTCTATGATGTACCGACCCGCCGTTTCCCTGTCCGGAAACGGGATACGGCTGCCTTTGACCGCATCAATGCCAAACTCATGCAGGGCAAACATATTACCACCAAAGAGGAAGTTCTCTTCCTACAGGAAATGATCAACAGTCCTTTGCTTTATGAGTATATTGAAACCCACAGCAATGACTATGATTTGTTTATCTTTATGCCGTATATGTTCGGTACAACCTTTCACGGAGTGCTGGCGTGTCCGGAAAAAGCCGTCATGATTCCCTGTTTTCATGAGGAAGCCTATGCCCATATGCGTCTATTCCGGCAAACTTATATCAATCTGCGTGGTATGATTTTTAACTCTGTACCCGAAATGCAGCTTGCCAACCGTCTGTATGACTTGCAGGAGGTGGAACAGATCTGCACTGGTATCGGAATGGATACCACCATTACCGGCGATGCTGACACGTTTCGGGCAAAATACGGCATTACAGAACCATTTTTGATTTATGCCGGACGGAAAGACAGCGGAAAAAATGTGCATACCCTGCTCCAATATTTTGCAGAATTCAAGAAACGCAACCCCGATGACCCGTTACAGCTGGTCTTGATCGGCGGTGGCAAACTGGCTGTGCCAGCCTCTGTGAAAGATGCTGTTCACGACTTGGGTTATGTCTCCCAACAGGACAAATATGATGCCCTGCGAGCTGCCCTGTTTCTCTGTCAGCCGTCCAAAAACGAAAGCTTTTCTCTTGTCATTATGGAGAGCTGGCTCTGCGGCAGACCTGTACTGGTACACGCCGGCTGTGCTGTCACAAAGGATTTTTCACAGCGTGCAGAAGGTGGTCTGTACTTCAGCAGCTACTTTGAATTTGAAGGTTGTGTCCGCTGGATAGAAACGCATCCCGAAGAAGCCGACCAGCTTGGACAAAATGGACGGCAGTTCGTCCTTGCAAATTTTGATTGGAATGTCGTGACAAGAAAATATCTTTCATTTTTCCAAAAACTGATAGAAGAGGGGGACATGCAGTGAAGCGAATTGCATTTGTCAATCAACGATACGGATTAGAAGTCAACGGCGGTTCGGAATACTACACCCGCCTGATGGCGGAACGGCTGGCAAAATACTACGAAGTGGAAGTCCTGACGACAAAAGCAGTGGACTATACCACTTGGAAAAACTGGTATGTACGAGATGTAGAGAATATCCATGGGGTCACGGTTCGTCGGTTTTCTGTTGCACAGGAGCGAACGATTGATTTTGATGCTTATAATGCTGCTTATCTTGCAGAATGTGAGCATAACAACTATAGTTTGGGTGTCGAAAAAATCTGGTTTGAAAAACAAGGACCGTATTGTCCGGCTTGCATTGAATTTATCCGGCAGCACAAGGATGAATATGATGCGTTTCTGTTCGTGACTTACTTATATTATCTGACTGTTGCCGGTCTGCCGGAAGTCGCAGACAAGGCAATCTTTATTCCTACTGCACACGAAGAACCCTATCTGCATTTTAAAACCTTTGAGAAATTATTCCGGTTGCCGCAGGCGTATATTTTCCTGACAGAAGAGGAACGGATGCTCGTGCGGCGGCAGTTCAAAACCGCAGGCATCCCCTGTGATGTGCTGGGAACCGGTGTGGATATTCCGGATTACCCGCCAGCTTCCGCATTCCGGCAGAAGTTTCGCATTCGGGATCCCTATTTGATTTACGTAGGGCGGATTGATGAAGGAAAGGACTGCCCCACCTTGTTCCGCTACTTCATGGAATTCAAGGAACGCAACCCCAGCACGCTGAAGCTGGTGCTGATGGGGAAGGCAGTCTGCAATATTCCCAAGCATCCGGATATCATTCCGCTTGGCTTTGTATCGGAAGAAGATAAGTTCAGCGGGTTATCCGGTGCGATTTCGCTGGTACTGCCGTCCCGTTATGAGAGTCTTTCCATTGCGGTTTTAGAGGCAATGGCACTCGGTGTGCCGGTGCTGGTCAATGGACAGTGCGATGTTCTGCGTGGACACTGTACCAAGAGCAACGGTGGTTTATACTATCGGAATTTCTTTGAATTTGAAGGGGCTTTGACCTATCTCTTCTCCCATCCGGATGCTTATCAGGAAATGCAGGAAAATGCTTATCAGTATGTACTCGAACATTATGACTGGGATGTGATTCTGGAACGCTTTCGTGCCATCATTGAAACAGTCATAGAAGGGCGGAAGGCATAAGGTATGGGGATTACAATTTGCAGCAGCATTGGACTTTTGGCTGCGATTGGCTGCACTGGACTATACGACCGGAAAGGCTCTTTTCTCAAACCGTTTGTCTGTGGGACTGTTTTTTACTTTTTCTGTTATATTCTCTGGAGCA
>JAEDGE010000159.1 GCA_016297675.1 Oscillospiraceae bacterium | reverse complement strand
CGATGCAACTTATGTAGACGGCAGCGTTTGTGTTATCGTAGAAAATCCGAATCCGAGTGATTCTGTAATTTGGTACATTGATGACAACTTTGTAACTGCTGGTGACAAGGCAGCCGCTGCAATTGCACCGAAGGTTCGTAACGACCAGGGTACAAACTCTGCAAATGGTTACATGGAAGCAACTGATCCGGCTACACAGGAACTCTTGGCAGCAGCTACTTATGTAGGCTTCAATAAGAATGCAGATTATGAACAGTTGGCTTCTGGCTTCTGGCTGGTAAATGCAGACAAGCTCCGGTTTGACTTTGCATCTATGGATGTAAACAATACAACCAACGTAAAGACTGCTGATGGCAATGCAATCGTAGAAATGCTCTATGATATTCCGGATGCAGATACTGTAATTGCAATCGCTGAAAAGTATGGTCTGGAACTGAAGCACACAGACGATGGCAAGGCATACTATGCATTCCCGCTGACTTGGAGCACTGCAACTGGTGAACATGGTGAAACTGCTAACCAGTGTGGTTCTTATAAGGACGGCGTAAGCGTTGAAATTCCGCTGACTCTGGAAGATGGTAACATCTGCGTAATCGTTCCGGAAGAAACTACAACAACTACAACTACAACAACAACTACAACTACCACTACAACAACAACCACTACAAAAGAACCGACAACAACCACTACAACTGAAACCACTACGACAACCGACGAACCAACCACTACTACAACAACCGAAACCACTACGACAACCGAAAAACCGACCACAACTACAACAACCGAAACTACAACCACAACCGAAAAACCGACCACAACTACAACAACCGAAACTACTACGACAACCGAAAAACCGACCACAACTACAACAACCGAAACTACTACGACAACCGAAAAACCGACCACAACTACAACAACCGAAACCACCACTACAACAACTGAAACGACAACCACAACCACAACAACTGAAACGACAACCACAACCACAACCACAACAACCGAAACCACCACAACAACAACCGAAACGACTACCACTACAACTGAAACGACTACTACCACAACCGAAACCACCACAACAACCGAAGAACCGACCACCACTACAACAACGGAAACCACAACCACTACAACTGAAACGACTACCACAACAACCGAAACCACAACCACAACCACTGAAACAACTACCACAACAACAGAATCCACTACCACAACCACTACAACGACAACCACTACTACAACCACCACCACTACAACAACCACCACTACCACCACTACAACAACAGAACCGCAGCCGAATGCAACCATCATTCAGTTTGAGCTGAAGGATCCGAACTTCTACTTCTCTGTAGATGAGAGAGAATTTGATCCGTATGATCTGTTTGAATCTATTACCATGGTAGAAACAGATAAAGCTGGTACACCAATTGAGGATACCAGAGTAGACATCATGGATCAGGTAAACTTCAATGGTGCAACACCGAAGAGCACCTATGCAGAAACACCGACATACTTTGTTGGCACAATTCAGGCTTACTACAATGGTGAAGCAATTCCGGGTGCAACTCCAACCGTTTACATTGGCGTAAAGGGCGATACCAACCTGAGTGGTTTGGTACAGGTAGAAGACTCTGTTGCAATGCTGTCTTACTATGCAAGAGCAGCTGCAAATCTTTCTCCGAAGTTTGTAGAGGATGATGAGCTGTTGAACAAGTTTGTTTACTTCCTGTCCGATATTGATACTGAAGCTAAGACCGGTGAAAATGTAGCAGGTGTAAATACTATCAGCGTAGAAGATGCAGTTTCTAACTTGGCATACTATGCTCAGCAGTCTGCTGCTCTGAATCCGAAGTGGCCGGATATTGTTCCGTCCCTGAAGTCTCTGGAAGGCTCTTGCTGGTATGAAGGTTAATCACCTCTTAATATGACATCTGGTTGTGACAAACGATTTGTGACATAAGATAGAATCCCCCGATGCGGATTTCGTATCGGGGGATTCTATTTCTTTTTATAGATACATAAAATACCTATTGACAAGAAAAGGCGATTGTGTTATACTAAAAATTGTAAATTGGAACTTGGATTTTATACCAATCTTCTAATTTCGTTGAAATGGAGTGTTCTATTTGGGAATTGGTGAAATTTGTTTGTTGGGCGTTGGACTTGCTATGGATGCATTTGCAGTTTCGATTTGTAAAGGGTTGCAAATGCGGAAATTTCAACTGAAACAGGCTCTTTGGATGGGCATTTTTTTCGGTGGGTTTCAAGCATTGATGCCATTGCTTGGATGGCTATTGGGTGCGATGTTTGCCGAACATATTATGCAGTACAGTCACTGGATTGCGTTTATCCTGCTGGTATTTATCGGTGGAAAGATGCTTTTGGAGTCGATTCGACAGAAAAAAGAGCCAACAGAAGAAGTGACAGGTTCTCCCGACAAAGTGGATTTTCGGGAATTGTTTTTGCTGGCTGTGGCAACCTCTATTGATGCACTGGCAGTTGGTGTCACATTCTCGATGATGCCGGATGTTAATATTTTTCTTGCAATTTTACTGATTGGTTTGATTACGTTGGCGATTTCTATGATTGGTGTAAAAATTGGAAATCTTTTTGGAGATCGATTTGAAAAACAAGCAGGCATTTTAGGCGGCTGCATTTTGATTGCCATTGGTGTAAAAATATTACTGGAAGGATTGGGAATTCTCGGCTGACGGTGAACAAAGGCGGATGCAGCTGCAGCATTGCGTATGTAAGGAGGACATATTGAAGTGCGGGGGACGAAAATAGTATTGGATTTAGAATTTATTTCCAACAAGCAGCTGCATCAACCGTTTACGATGCAGGAAATTATTGAAATTGGAGCAGTCGCATTGAATGCAGAAAATGAAATTATGGATGAATTTCAAACATATGTAAAGCCGCAATATGGTGTTGTACCGCCTATGATTACCAATATAACAGGCATTACAAACGAGATGCTGAGAAAAGCGGACTATTTTTCTGATGCGATGCAGGCATTTGAAGCATGGCTGCCGAAAAAAGAGGCATATCGTTTCTATACTTGGAGTCAGAGTGACCAAACTGTATTTTTGCGGGAATCAGAGTGGAAAGAACGACCGCTTTTGGAGGGATTTTATAAGTATTGGGTGGATTTGCAGCGACTGCATCAGCGGATTTATCACTTTTCCCGTCCGTTGAAGCTGGTAGAGGCACTTGGTTCTATGCAGATTGCATTTGAAGGAACGGAGCACGGGGCACTGGCAGATGCACGAAATACCGCAAAGATTTTGCAAGAACTTTCTGATGTGAAAGGCATACAAGAAATTCGCTCGCATTCTCATGTGACATATAATGATGAACGTCATACAGCTGGTTTTACCTTGGGATTGCAAATACGCAAGCCATCGCATCGAAAATAATAACAAAAACCGCCGGACAACCCTTATACGTTGTCCGGCGGTTTTTTAAATTCTGAAATTATTGTCATGCTTGTAAACAAGGATGATACTGCTGCATAATAGTTTTATAGATGAAGCGGTGTCCCTTTCGGTTTGGGTGGATGCCGTCTGCACATAACAAGGATTGATATTCATGCTGTGCCAGAAAGGCACTCCGGATATCTACAACAGGAACATGCAGTTTTTGTGCCAACAACAGCACTTTCATGTTGTACATCTCCTGCCAACGATAAATGGTATCTACGCTGCCCAGCCAGTGTAAAATATTGTTGGCGTGTAAGTTGCAAGAAATCCATTGAAAGTATCGCTTTGGCTCTAACGGCGGCAAGGTCAGTAAAATGGGATTGCCTTTTTTCTCCTGAATGAGTTGAATGGCTTTGGTGTAGAGTGTTTCAAATTGTTTCAGTGGGGTATGCGGTTCATGGTGTGCCTGCGGTCGTTCCGAAACCGCTTGCCAATCAAAATCGCAGTCATTGCCGCCAAATTCCAGAAAGACATTCTGATAATCGGAAAGCTGTTCTGTATGGCGTTTGATGATGGAAAGCCCTTTCTGGATGGTGCTGCCCATTACAGAAAAATTGTGCAGTGCCGCTGCTGGTGTGACCCATTGACTAATTTCTTTTTTCAGCGTACTGTAACGATGTGTTTCCTCGTCCAGAACAATGCCTTTGCTGATGGAATCGCCGAAAATACCAATTTGAATTGCGTTTTGCATCACAGAAACCCTCCTTGTTGCCATGTAGACGGACTACCTCAATCCGATTTTATACTGTCCTCTATTGCAAACAACGGTGTTGTTTGCAGTGCCGCTAAAAGCGGC
>JAEDGE010000158.1 GCA_016297675.1 Oscillospiraceae bacterium | reverse complement strand
TCCTTGAATCAGCTCTTTTTTTATGAATATTGCTTGACTTTTTGAAAAAATCGTGATATGATAATTCAGGTAACGAACATCCATTTTTTATATTACACAGGAGGTATTTTATGACACAACATCGCAAACGCACTGCCCTGATTGCAGGGCTATTCACCCTCACCTGTCTGGCACAGATTCCGCTGAGCGGCACTGCAGCAGAAGAAAATTCTTACACCATGCCGGTGACAGTCAACTTGGCCGGTGAGCAAAAGTCCATCAGCCCGTATATCTACGGCGTCAACGATCCTGGTGACGGCAGCAATGTCTGCAATGTCACTGCCAATGCCGTTCGACAGGGCGGTAACCGCTATACCGGTTACAACTGGGAGAATAACTATTCCAATGCCGGAGAAGACTGGCACAATAGTTCTGATACCAATATCGGTGACATTACCGATGGTGCAGGCTATGCCGCACGCAGACTGTCCAACACCGCTGCAAAATACAATGTTCCATATAAAATCACAACGCTGCAAATGGCTGGTTATGTGGCAGCGGACAAGTCCGGATCGGTTTCCGAAGCAGAAGCTGCCCCGTCTTCCCGTTGGAACGAAGTTCTATTTAAAAAGGATACTGCACTTTCACTGGAACCGGATTTGACAGATAACGCTGTTTATATGGATGAATATGTGAACTATATGGTACAGACACTCGGCGATGCCTCCACTTCCGCTGGTATGCAGGGTTATAGTCTGGATAATGAGCCGGTGCTCTGGAATGACACCCATCCTCGTCTGCACGGCAACGAGGTCAGCAACAGCGAACTGCTCTCCAAGTCGATTGAACTGGCAAGCGTAGTAAAGAGCATTGACCCGAAGGCAGAAGTTTTCGGTCCTGCATTCTGGGGCATGCTGCCTTGTATCAATGGCAGCAACACAGAGAACTACACCGATCCAGATTGGGAAGCTGTGAAGGGGAATTATACCTGGTATCTGGATTATTATCTGGATCAGATGGCACAGGCAGAAAAAGAATATGGCACTCGTCTGCTTGATGTTGTAGATATCCACTATTATTCACAGGATTGCAGTACAGATGCTGCCAGAGTACAGGCAGCCAGAAGCCTATATGATGCAAGTTATGTAGAAAACAGCTGGTTGCAGCCATATTTCGGACAGTACTTCCCGTTCATTCCGAAGATTCAGGAATCCATTGACAAGTACTATCCGGGCACAAAGATTGCCATTTCTGAATATAATCTGGCTGACATCAGCAATGAAAAGGAAACTGGCAAACTGTCCAGTGCAGCGATTGCCGAAGCCGATGCCCTCGGCTGCTTTGCAGATAACGGTGTTTACTTTGCAACCTACTGGGGCACCCTGTCGGACTGTCCATATGCAGCATCTGCCATCAATCTGTATACCAACTATGACGGCAATGGTGCTGCTTTTGGAGATACACTCGTGGAAGCCTCCACAGAGGATCTTTCCCTCGCCTATGCGTATGCAGCCATCGATGCTGGCGATGATTCCACCGTTACCACTGTCATTTCCAATAAGAGTGCAGACCAGACACAGAATGCCGTCATTTCACTGGAAGGCAGCACAAAGAATTATCAGAGTGCTGTGGTTTATGCCATTACACCGAATGACAATCAGATTCGGATCATTGACGTGCAGAACGATGTCAGCAACAATCAGGTAACCGTAGAGCTGCCGCCGATGTCGGTTGCACAGGTTGTCATTTCGGATGAAGAAAGCGATGCAGAAATCTATGTCAAGCCGGAAGAACCGGAGACAAAAACAATTGTTTACAACTATAGTGATCTGGAGCTGTCCAAGAATGGTTTTGCGATGATTCCGCTCGAAGATCTGGAACACCTGAAGAAAATCGTGCTGAACATTACAGCAACTTGCAGTTCCAATTCCTCTTGGTTCGGTGGCGGCGGTGCCCTCACCTTTAACCAGCTGTTGGGTGAAGATGGCACCACTTTCTGGGGTGCGAAAGCCTTTGGATACAGCGGTGGTACGAATGATGTTGAGGTTGTAATGGATGACCAATTCTCTAACGGAGATGGTGACATTGTATCTGCAACGATTCAGGATACCTATACCGAATTGCAGCCGAACTGGTGGAAGTCCTCCACAAATGACGAAACCGGCAGCGATGTCACAACCGTCATCAATACCGTTTCACTGGTTTATGAGTATGAGAAGACCACAACGCCTTCTGATACAACGACAACGACAACCGAAACAACAACCGAAACGACAACAACAGAAACTGAAACCACCACTTCTGCAACAGAAACCACATCCAGTGAAACCAGCACAACCACCGCTACATCAGGCGGTATTTCTCCGATCTTCTATGGTGATGTGAATCTGGACGGCATCGTAGATTTGAGAGATGTCATCAATTTGAATAAGTATCTGTGTAATATTGTGGAACTGAGTGATTTGCAGATTGCAAGTGCCAATGTATTTATGGATGGATCGGATACAATCAATGATGACGATGTGAATACATTAACCAGTTTCGTTATCATGACGATTTCGGAAATTCCAGTACAGCAGTAAACATTCTGCAACGCTAAGATGACAAGTTTGCACAGCTTGCATACAGCAGATAAAACTTATCCAACAAATGAAACTGGCAGCCGCAAAAACGGCTGCCAGTTTTTCATTTCTTCTTTTGTTTCACGTGAAACAAAACATCAATATGCCTTTGCCCAGAGTACCATATGCTTTGCCGGCTTTCCACAGCAAACGCAAGTATCTGCATGATGCTTCTGTTCCAGCGGAATGCAGCGGGAACCCACGCCAGTGATTTCCTTCACCTTGTCCTCGCAGGCTTCTTCACCGCACCACATCGCTTCAATAAAGCCATCGCCCTTCTCTTCCAACACCTTGGAAATCTCGTCCATGGTCTTGCAGACATAGGTGTGCTGTTCTCTGTTGGCAAGTGCCTTTTCATACATGCCATCATGCACTGCCTGCAAGCGTTCCTGTACCGTTTCCACTAAAGCAGACAACGGACAGAAGGTCTTTTCCCGATCGTGACGGGTTACCAGCACACACTGCTCCTGTGCAATGTCCTTCGGACCAATTTCCAGCCGAACCGGAACGCCCTTCATTTCATATTCTGCAAACTTCCAGCCCGGAGAATTGTCCGTATCATCCAGCTTGACACGCAGACCTGCTGCCTTCAGCTGTGCTTCCAGTTCTCTTGCCTTTTCCAGAACGCCTTCCTTATGCATCGCAACGGGTACAATGATGACCTGAATCGGAGCAACTGCCGGCGGCAGTACCAGACCATTGTTATCGCCGTGTGTCATGATAATTGCACCAATCAAACGAGTGGTGACACCCCAGCTGGTCTGATGCGGATACTGCAACGTGTTATTTTTATCCGTAAACTGAATGTTGAATGCCTTTGCAAAGCCATCCCCGAAGTAGTGCGAAGTACCTGCCTGCAATGCCTTACCGTCATGCATCAGGGCTTCAATCGCATAGGTTGCGACAGCACCGGCGAACTTGTCGCTTTCGGTCTTTTTGCCCTTGACCACTGGCATTGCCAGTGCATCCTTACAGAAATCTGCATATACATTCAGCATTTTTTCGGTTTCTGCAATGGCTTCTTCTGCGGTTGCATGGATGGTATGTCCTTCCTGCCACAGAAATTCTCTGGAACGCAGGAACGGACGGGTGGTCTTCTCCCAACGTACCACGCTCACCCACTGATTATAGAGCTTCGGCAGATCCCGATAGCTATGTACAATTTCTGCATAGTGATCGCAGAAAAGGGTTTCAGAAGTCGGACGCACACAGAGCCGCTCCTCCAGCTTTTCAGAACCGCCATGGGTGACCCATGCTACTTCTGGAGCAAAGCCCTCAACATGATCTTTTTCCTTTTGCAGCAGGCTTTCCGGAATAAACATCGGCATACAAACATTTTCATGCCCCGTTTCCTTAAACATGCCGTCCAGAATATGCTGCATCTGCTCCCAGATGGCATAACCATAAGGACGAATGACCATGCATCCCTTTACGCTGGTATACGCACTCAATTCTGCTTTTTTTACAATGTCGGTATACCACTGTGCGAAGTCGTCCTCCATCGCCGTAATGGCATCCACCATTTTTTGATTATTTTTCGCCATAGTTGGGTTCTCCTTTTGTGTACTGAAAAAATTTACTATCAGTATAGCATAAAACCAAGAAAATTGCAAGTATTTGCAACGCACGGAAATCAATTTTCGGATTTCTTTGGGAAAACTTGTCTGAACCGTCCGGCA
>JAEDGE010000157.1 GCA_016297675.1 Oscillospiraceae bacterium | reverse complement strand
CTCCTTCCGGAAAAATCTTGCTTGCATGGCAAATTCCTTTGCAACTTTCATTGTCAGTAAATTCGTATGGTCAAATGCCTTCGCACTTCGTACCTTGACCACTTCAGCAGGACAAACCGGCTTGCCGTTTCTGCCCAGTGCGACGCCTTTGTCACCTGTCTGCGGCAGCGGCAAAAATTCATACGGCAATGTAATTTCTGCTGTTCCGTCTCCGCAGTCTTCATTGACTAAAAAAATGGCTTGACCGGAACAAGATGCAACACACATACCACAGCCGGTGCACTGCTTTTCCTCGTCAATGGACGGCAGTGCTGTAATGTTGCTGCCAATCCGAATGCAATGCCTCGGACAGGCATCCTGACAGGGATTGCAGGGAATATTCTGCGTACATTCCATGACCGGATGCACCCCTTTTTGATGGGTTACGCCCGGAAAGCGATCCATCTCCTCCTCAGCAACAAAACCATGCTGTAGCAAGTTCTGCGAAATGGCAATGCCCTCTTCAGTTTCTGTAATCTGCTTGCCCCGCATACCCGGTGCAAACATTCCCTGCCGCAAGCCGTCCAACGCCGCTTCCTGAGCAGCAACTTCCTTTTGACAAGTTTCCTCTGAGATGTAGCCCAGCCGTGCTGCCGCAGCAATGCCGGCAATTCTTCCCTCAATCATGGCACTGGAAGCTTCTTCAATGCCAGAAACATCTCCGGCAGCATAAATACCCGGAATCGAAGTTTCGCCATATTCGTTTACTTTTGGTACAAAGCCCGCCTTTGCCGGATTGTCCTCCATTTCACAGCCTGCCATATCGCAAAGCTTGGACATCGGAGAAAGTCCAACTGCCAGACAGATGGTATCCACATCAAAATGCTTTTCCGTCCCCGGAATGATCTGCCAGTTCTGGTCAACCTGTCCGATGGTGACCCCCGTCACACAGTCTGTTCCCTCCGCAGAAACAATCGTATGAGACAAATAAAATGGTACCCCACAACGTGCTACTTTTGCAGCATGAACGCCATAACCACCGACCCGTGGTGCGGCATCTGCCAATGCAACCACTTCACAGCCTGCCTGCATCAACTGAAAGCTGACAACCAAACCAACATTGCCCGAACCCAACATCAAAACCCGCTTGCCCGGCATAGTACCATGCAAGTTCATCATCGTCTGAGCCGCACCTGCACCAATGACACCGGGCAATGTCCAGCCCGGAAAAGTTACCATATTTTCACTGGCACCAGTCGCAATCAGAATGGTATCCCCTTTCACATGTTCTACCCGATTTTCAATCTTGACCGTCACTTCTTTTTCCGGAAAAATTCCAATTACAATGGCATTCAATACCACAGTAACACCCAATGCAGATGCTTCGGCAAGCAATTCTTCGCCGATATGAAACCCTCTGATTTTTGCTTTGTGTTCTTTGGAACCGAAAAATTTATGAATCTGTTTGAAAAGCTGTCCACCCGGCTTGGCATTTTCATCATAGACCACAACCTGTAAGCCATGTTTTGCAGCTTCAATGGCAGCAGATAAACCGGCTGGTCCTGCTCCCACTATAATCATATCATATCGTTTCATTTTGTATCCCCCTCCGGCTGCTCGGCAGTTACGCCGTATTGTGTCTGAATTTCCATATCTGCCTCCAATGGCGTAATACAGGTGCGGACATTCGGCTGTCCATTGACGACCATGACGCAGTCTGTACAGCGTCCAATAGCACAGAAAATACCTCGTGGCTTGTGTTCTTTTCGGGTGTAACGATGCACCATCACACCAGCATTCTTCAATGCCATTGCAATCGGCTCTCCTGCATAGCCCTGTAAAGGCCTCCCATCAAATGTAAAAGAAACCAACGTTCCATGTTCCTGTGTTCCAAGAATCGGATGTTCCTGTATTCTCATGCTGTTTCCTCCGTTCTTTATACCATCTGTGGTGTATCCCACAGTTTCAATTTTGTGCCAATGCCTTTTTTCAGTGCGTTGCGATATACCATTGTACCCCACGCAATGTCTTCGACCGGCATGCCGCCAATGGAATAAATGATAATTTCATCCTCCTTGCGGTGCAATGGAATCCGATTCATCAGGATATCTCCTAAATCGTCAATCTGTTCCAGCTGCATCTTTCCTTCTGCAATTAAATCCATTACATGCACAGCCGGAATCGGAACCGTATGATAGGCATTTGGCTTCATTTCTTCTTCCCACGCTTCATATAGCTTGATGTTATCTGTTACCGTTCTGGCACGATGCATGATAAAATCATCATCAAATCGCAAGGCTGCGGTGGAACTAATCAAAGCCCCCGGCTGAATCCATTCTTCTTTGATATAAGGATAGGCATTTGGATCACCAGTCGGTGTAGAAGTACTGGCAGAAACAATATCAGAACCTCTCACGGCTTCCTCTATGCTGTCCACAGCATAGACCTCTACTTGTGGGTAGGTTTGCTTTACATGGTCAATAAAAGCCTGCAAGGAAGCTTTGCCTCTGCCCTTAACTTTTACGGTTTTGACAGTAGGTCGAACTGCCATAATCGCAGCCAATGCGGTTTTGCTCATCACACCCGGTCCAATGATTCCTACAGTTTCTGCATCCGGACGAGAAAGGTACTTATACCCAACGCCCGGCACAGCCCCTGTACGATAGGCAGAAAGAATGTTAGCGGACATATAGGCAACCGGAGCACCCGTATCTTTATCATTCAGCGTCAGCATCAAAATCGAACGGGGCAATCCTTTTTCCTTGTTGGCACAGTTGGAACCATACCATTTCATGCCTGCCATGTCGAACTTTCCGCCAAGATACGCTGGCATTGCCATAAAGCGTCTGTCCGGACCATCTACCGGCATTTCCGGAAACGGAGAAGACGGTGGAAATGTCACCATACATCCATGTGAGTTGCCGTTTGCACCGCCCATGCGGTAATCGCCGACCTTCATCAGTTTGAACATCTCTTCCATTGCCTCTATGCAGCTTGCCATGTCTTTCACACCAGCACGTACCATATCTTCTTCATTCAGATATAAAAAATCAACTTTCGGATACTCCATTTTCAAATGCCTCCCCATAAATTAGAAATTGGAACATACACCTGTTTTATACTATGCTCTATTGCAATCCATTGCCGGTGGTGGCTTTACCACCAAGAGCCGCCTTCATACTGTCTTCGCAAAGCCAATGGCTTTGCAGCCGCTTTTAGCGGTATTGCAAACAACGGTGTTGTTTGTAATA
This sequence comes from Oscillospiraceae bacterium, assembly GCA_016297675.1. Classification (GTDB taxonomy): domain Bacteria; phylum Bacillota; class Clostridia; order Oscillospirales; family Ruminococcaceae; genus Ruminococcus_C. The sequence goes on along the minus strand of JAEDGE010000157.1, from coordinate 1,057 downwards.
GAAGACAATATGCAAAGCTGGATCCATTAGATTGCATCAAAAAAGGTGTTCAGCTGATTGATTCGCTGAACACCTTTGTTCCAATGTGATTTTGATGGTCTGCCGTTCCTCTTTGAACGCAGCACCTTGTTGACTATGGTTCTATCTTACCACATGATACGGGAAATAAATTGTAAAAACCGGAACAACTGAAAAATGCAGTACCAGCTATCATTCTGATAGCGTTTTCTCAACTAAAATTGTATTCGCTTCCTGCTGCGTCAATTTTTCATTAGAAACCATACAATCCAATACCTGCTGCATTCGCTGCTTTGCCAAATCTGAATGGGTATCCAGTGCATATGCAGTTGGGGCATTTGGTAAACCTGCAAGCATAACGGATTCATAATCATTGAGTTCTTCTGGTGTAACGTGAAAATAACCTTGTGCCGCTTCGTAAATCCCATAATATCCACTGCCAAAATAAATGGTATTTACATATAAAGCAAAAATCTCTTCTTTTTCACATGTTTTTTCCCACGCTCTCGCAGTAAAGATTTCTGCAAACTTTCTCTCCAACGTCTTTTCTTGTGTAAAATACTGGTTTTTGGCAATCTGCTGCGTAATAGTACTGCCACCTTCCGCAAAAGAAAACGTCCGAAAATCGTTCCATAACGCCCTTGCAATCGCAATGCCGTCTACACCGGAATGGGAGAAAAACCGATGGTCTTCTACAGAAATGACAGCATCTATATAAATCTGCGGCAATTCCTCATAACGGACGTAGTGTTCCTGTTGTTCAATGATTGCAACCTGTTCTGCAATGGTTATTTCTGTTACTGCATTCCGATACATTCGATAACCTTTTATACCGTACCAAATTCCACATGCCAAAAGGAGCAGAAACAGCAATATAAAAAAATAACAAACGCCCTTCCAAATAATCCGTTTCCCCTGTTTCATTTGTAACTGCCCCTTTCTGTTATCATTTTATTTTTCTTTATACTATACTCTATTGCAAAGTCTACGATTTTGCAATACCGGCAATCCATTGCCGGTGGTGGCTTTGCCACCAAGA